>JAYVME010000001.1:0-2736 GCA_043759115.1 Betaproteobacteria bacterium
ATCCTGCTCGGCGTGGAGCCGAACTTTCCGATCATCGATTCGCTCACGTTGCTCACCGCCATCGCCGCGCGCACCAGCAGGATCAAGCTCTCGACCGGAATTCTGGTGCTGCCGCTGCGCAACCCCGTGGTACTGGCCAAGCAGTTGGCGAGCATCGATCAGCTCTCGAATGGCCGCCTCCTCATGGCGATGGCCGCGGGCTGGTACAAGCGCGAGTTCGATGCCGTGGGCGTGCCCTTTGAGCAGCGCGGCAAGATCATGGACGAGAACCTCGATATCCTGAAACGCTTCTGGACCGAGGATATGGTCAAGGGCGAGTGGCCCCATCACAAGATTCCGGCCGGCGTGATGTATCCGAAGCCGGTGCAAAAACCGCGCCCGCCGCTCCTGATCGGCGGCTATGTTGATCGCGTTCTCAAGCGCGCCGCGGTCGCCGGCGACGGCTGGCTCACGTATTTCTACCGGCCCGAGAGCTTCGCCAAGTCATGGGCGAAGGTTCGCGGCTTCGCGCAGGAAGCTGGCAAGGATCCCGACACCCTCATGAACGGCGCGCAGCTGCCGATCATGATCGGCAAATCACGCGCGGCCGTTGAAAGCCAGATGATGGAATGGCTCGGCAAGGAATGGGATTATGCGGCCTGGAGCGACTCGACCAAGGACAGCGCCATCCTCGGCACGGTCGATGAGTGCGTGGCACAGCTCAAGGAGCACCTCGCCGTCGGCGTGCAGAAACTCGTTTTCGTGCCCTACCAGTACGAGATGAGCCAGATCGAGATCATCGCCAACGAAATCATTCCGCAACTCAAAGCGTTCCAGGCGTGACGCGCGCCTGGCCGCCCGCCCATTGGGCCACCTGCTTTTGCAGTTGTCTTTGACTTTGACACCCTGCTGCTTGCGGCGGGGCGGTTCATTTTTCTCTATGCGGTGAATTCCCCGCCGCATGCGGCGTAGCGGTTGTCGAATATCCGACTTGCCAATACCTCGCAGCTTACTGCGGAGTCGTGTCTACTCTCAAAAACACGCCGCTAAATGACACTTCTATTCAGCGTTGGCATGCGCGTGTTCATGGCGTAGAGCGTCGTCCGCTCACGCGGTTCACGGCCGCTGGAACGGATCAGCTCCTCCATTTTCGCGGGCGCCATTTCCGGCCCATGGGATGCACCCGCGGCGCGGGAGATCGTCTCGTCCATGAGTGTGCCGCCGAGATCGTTAACGCCCGCATGCAGGCAGGCCGCAACACCTTCCGGTCCCATCTTCACCCATGACGTCTGGATGTTCGGAATGAGCGGGTGCAGAGCCAGACGTGCCACCGCGTGCATGAGCACGGCCTCGCGGAACGTCGGCCCGCGGCGCGCGCGGCCCTTGCGATAGATCGGCGCTTCCATATGCACGAACGGGAGCGGCACAAATTCGGTGAAGCCGCCGGTGTCGGCTTGTAGTATGCGTAGGCGCAGAAGGTGGCGCGCCCAGTCTGCCAGACCTTCCATATGGCCGAACATGATCGTCGACGTGGTGCGTAACCCCATCTTGTGGGCAGTTCGCATCACCTCCAACCACTCGCCGGTCTTGATCTTGTCGGGGCACAGGACGGCACGCACTTCGTCGTCGAGGATCTCCGCGGCCGTCCCCGGCAGCGTGCCGAGGCCGGCCCGCTTCAACTCGGCAAGGAACTCCTCGAGCGAGACGCCCAGCGTCCGCGCACCCTGCCATACCTCGAGTGGCGAGAAGGCATGGACATGCATGTCGGGAACAACGGCTTTCACCGCCCGGCAAATATCGAGATAGGTCGCGCCGGTATAGGCTGGGTGGATTCCGCCCTGCATGCAGACTTCGGTCGCGCCGCGCTCCCAGGCTTCACGCGCCCGGCGCTGGATCTCTGCGAGCGGCAAGTCGTAGGGCTTGCCGCGCAAGTTCTCGCTCGTCTTGCCCTTCGCAAAAGCGCAGAACTGGCACCGGTAGCCGCAGATGTTGGTGTAGTTGATGTTGCGATTGACGACATAGGTAACCATGTCGCCGTTCATCCTCGCCCGCAACTCATCGGCCGCCATGCAGACGGCGGAGAATTCTTCTCCCCGCGTGCGGAATAGCCGCACGATCTCCCCCTCGCCGAGCGTCTCGCCCCGCTTTGCCCTGGCCAGGATGGAGGCTACTTCACCGCGTGGGGCAACGCACCGGGACACGACGGTCAACGCGAGGTCCGCTGCGGGAGGACGATCCCGCATGCCCGGCGACCAGCCGTCGACGCGGGGAAAGCCGTCGCTGTCGATCCGCTGGAGCACTGTCGTGCGCAATCCCGGATCGATCCAGCGGTCCGCGTCCCGCGCATAGGCAGGATAAATCGCCAGACGTTCGACGAGTTCCTTGCCCGCGCTCTTCGTCGCGCGTGCCAGGCTGCGCGGGTCCGGCCAGGGCGCTTCCGGATTGACATGATCAGGGGTCACCGGCGACACGCCACCCCAGTCGTTGATACCCGCAGCGACGAGCTGCCGAAGTGACCCGGGGCTTAGATTCGGCGGCGCCTGGATATTCATCGCGGGCTCGAACAGGAGCCGTGCGACTGCAATGGTCCACAGATGCTCTTCGAGCGCGGGCGCGGGAGCCCCGGCCATGCGAGTTCCAGGCTTCGGCCGGAAGTTTTGGACGATGATCTCCTGAATGTGGCCGTAGCGATCATTGAGGTCCAGCAGCGCCAGCAACGCCTCGATGCGCTCCGCGCGCGTCTCGCCGATGCCGATC
>JAYVME010000002.1:0-2732 GCA_043759115.1 Betaproteobacteria bacterium
CACCATCGGCACCGGCACGCCAGGCAAGACGCGCGCGGTGATCGAAGACGTCGCGAAATACGTGCCGGTCGAGAAACTGGCGGGGCATTTTCACGACACGTACGGACAGGCGCTTGCGAATACGCTGGCCGCGCTCGAATGCGGTGTGGCCACGTTCGACAGCTCGGTGTCGGGCTTGGGCGGCTGTCCCTATGCGAAGGGCGCTACCGGCAACGTCGCGAGCGAGGACATGCTCTACATGTTCGACGGCCTCGGCATCGAAACCGGCGTCGATATGGCTAAATTGATAGAAGCTGGAGATTTCATCTGCGCGGCGCTCGGCCGCGCGACGCTGTCACGCGCGGCGCGCGCCATCGCGGCGAAAACGAAAGCCGCATGACGGACGACGTACCGTCGCCGTGCACCAGAATCTGCGTTGTGGATGAAACGCGCGAGGTATGCCGCGGCTGCTACCGCACGCTCGACGAAATATCGAAATGGGCGAGTTATTCACACGTTCAAAAGCTCGCTCTATTGGACGAACTTGCGCAACGCAAAGCGCGCGCACCCTTCCCGCATCATATGCAAACGCAACAGGAGTAAACGTCATGCCGTTGTCCGCACCCGCGCCCCGCCACCTCAAGCACAACCGCGCCATCGAATGCCGCGGTTATCAGCGCGAAGACGGCCTGTGGGATATCGAAGGCCATCTCGTCGACACCAAAACCTACGCGACCACCGCGCGCGATACAGGGCGCGCGCGCCAACCCGGCGAGCCGGTGCACAACATGTGGCTGCGGCTGACGATCGATCTGGACATGACGATACGCGACGCCGAGGCGGTGACCGACGCCGGACCGTACTCGCCGTGCGGCGACATCACGCCCAACTTCAAGGCGTTGAAAGGCGTTACGATCGGCGCCGGCTGGCGTAAAAAAACGCTTGAAATTCTGGGCGGCATCAAAGGCTGCACGCATCTTGTTGAACTGCTCGGCCCGCTCGGCACCACCGCGTTCCAGGCAACAGGGCTCGCGCGCGAGCAGTACCATGCGGGCAAACCCGTCACCAAAAAACCCTACCAGTTGAACGCGTGCCATATGTACGACGACACCAATGCTTCGGTGAAAGAGCGCTGGCCACAGTATTACCGCGGAAAATAGCGACGCCGGCCCGTTTTCAGCGTCGCGTGTAAAACCAGCGCGCCACCGGTGCGCACACGCCGAAAATGCCGATACTCGCGAACGCGAGGCCCCACGCCACCACGTTCCGGTTGCCGCCGGCGAGATCAAGCACCACGCCGAACACCAGCGGCGCCAGAAACGCCACGGTAAATCCCGCAAACGAATACACCGCCATCGTTGAGCCGCGCAGGTGCGCCGGCGCAGTGGCGATCACGCCCGAAGTGAGTGCCGCCGAATCGCCGAGCATGCATCCGTAGTGCACGCACATCAGCACAAACACCACCACCCATGGCCACGACGCGGTGAAGCCGATCAGGCAGGCCATCGATCCCGACAAACTCATGAAGAGAAAAATGATGCGCTGCCGGCCGCAGCGCAGGGCCAGTTCGTTGCCGGTCACGCTCATCACCGGGCCCAGCACGTTAATCATCGCCGCGAGCGTCGCCGCCGCAAGCGGCAGGCCGGCGGGCTGCAGGGTGCCGACGAAAACGAGAAACGCCACCATCCACGAGCGCTGACCGAACAATTCATAGTTGTGCACCGAGTAACCCAGCACGTAGCGCATGGTGGTGCGGTTCCTGACCACCGGCCTGAAATCGAGCAATGCCGGCGATTGCGCATGCGCGCTCTGGCTGCGTCCCCTCGGTATCGCGCACAGGACGACCAGCGCCGCCGCTACCGGGCCGATCGCGCCGAATGCAAACGCCCATTGCCAGCCGAGGAGGGCCGCGATTTTGCCACTGGCGACGATCGAAATGCTCGAACCCAGGCCGAAACCCGCGGTGTAATAAGCGGTCGCGCGCGACTGTGCCTTGCCCTCGAGATGATCGGTCAGCGTTTTGAGCCCCGGCATGTAAGTGCCCCCGAGGCCGGCGCCGATCACGAACTGAAAGAATAATGCGCTCCACAACCCGCCTGCCAGCAGCGCAAAACCCGCCGCCCCCGCCGCCGACAACAGGCATGCGCCGAAATAGATGCGGCGCGAATCAATGCGGTCCGTGAGGCTCGACAACACCGGCACCGCGAGCATATAGCCGGTGTAGAACACGCCGCCGATCAGCCCCGCTTCCGAATTATTCAGCCCCCACGCCGGCATCAATGTAGGCAACAGCGTCGTGTAGCACGCAAAGCCGGTCATGCTGAGCGACTCGGCGATGCACATCAACACGGTCAACCGGATGGCGGATGGCGCGGCACCCGTGGTCATTTTGCGAACCTGCCGGCCTGCCAGTCACGCGTGATCTCGCGCGCGGCATTCATGCCCGGCACGCCCGACACGCCGCCGCCCGGATGGGCGCCCGCGCCGCACATGTACAACCCCGCGAGCGGGCCGCGATACGCGGCATAACCCAGCACCGGACGCGCGCTGTACAGCTGATCCAGCGTCAATGCGCCGTGAAAAATATCGCCGCCGACGAGCCCGAAGTCGCGTTCGAGATCGAGCGGCGACAGCACCTTGCGGCCGAGCACGCTCGCCTTGAAGTTCGGCGCCCAGCGATTGACGGTATCGATGACGAGATCGGCGGCCTCATCGCAGCAATCATCCCAGTGCTTGCCGTCCGGCAGAGCGAA
>JAYVME010000003.1:0-2723 GCA_043759115.1 Betaproteobacteria bacterium
GCACCGGCGTAGAGATGCGCGTCGGCTTGCCGCGCCAGGCTCGAGTCGGGTTTGCCTGTCAGCGCGATCAGCTTGGCGCCCCGGCGCTTGATCAAAGGCACGATCGCGAGCAACTCGCCGGATTCGCCCGAGTTGGACAGCGCGATGAACACGTCCTCGCGCGTGACCATGCCGAGGTCGCCGTGGCTCGCTTCGGCGGGGTGCACGAAATACGCCGGCGTGCCGGTGCTTGCCATCGTGGAGGCGATTTTGCGCGCGATATGGCCGGACTTGCCGATGCCGCTCACCGTTACCCGGCCACGGGAGTTGAGGATGATGTCGACTGCGCGCTGAAAATTCTGATCGAGCCGGGCGATCAGGCCGGTAATCGCGGCGGCCTCGATCTCGAGCACTTCGCGCGCCAGTTCAAGCGCGCCGGTGCCGGCGGACGGCTGGGCATTTTTGCGGGCGGCGGTCATAGCGTGTGCAGTATAGCAAAGTCCCATCGCACGCCGGGTGCGCGGCGGCGGCGACTCTGTGGTTGCAATTCATCGGCGATAAGGCATTATTCAAGGCAAACCACAGTCCGCCGCACATGGAAAATTCGCTGCATCTCGTATTGATTCTGCTCGCCGCGGCGGTGCTGGTGGTGATCCTGTTTCGCCTGCTAAAGCTGCCGGCGATGATTGGTTATTTGCTGGTGGGTATCTTGATCGGGCCGCACAGCCTCGGCTTGATTCCCGATACCGCCGGCACGCAGCACCTGGCCGAGATCGGTGTCGTGTTTCTGATGTTCAGCATCGGGCTCGAATTCAGCCTCGCCAAACTCACCACCATGCGCCACATCGTATTCGGGCTGGGCGCATCACAGGTGGTGTTGACGCTGGCCTGCGTCATTGCCGGCACCTACGCAGCGGGCGTCGACTGGCGTACCGGCGTGGTGCTCGGCGGGGCGGTTGCGATGTCGTCGACGGCGATTGTCAGCAGGATGCTCGCCGACAAGCTCGAACTCAATACGCTGCACGGCCGGCAAGTGATCGGCGTGTTGTTGTTTCAGGACCTCGCCGTGGTACCGCTCCTGATACTGATTCCGGCGCTCGCGCGCGACCCCGGCGATATGGCGGCGGGGTTGGCTCTGGCGCTGGTCAAGGCCGCTGTGGTGCTGGCGATATTGCTCTACTTCGGGCAGCGTCCGATGCGCGCGTGGTTTCACCTCGTCGCCACCCAGAAGTCATCCGAACTCTTTGTCCTGAACGTATTGCTGATTACGCTGGGTCTTGCCTTTATCACCGAGATGGCGGGCTTATCGCTGGTACTCGGGGCGTTCATCGCCGGCATGCTGATTTCCGAAACCGAGTACCGCTACCAGGTCGAGGGCGACATCAAGCCGTTCCGCGACGTGTTGCTGGGGCTGTTTTTTGTCACGATCGGCATGAAGCTCGATCTCGCGCTCGTCTATGCGAATTTGCCGTGGGTCGTGCTCGTGCTGGCACTGCTGATTGCGTTCAAGGCATTGCTCATCGCGGGGTTGAGCCGTTTGTTCGGCAGCGACACGGGAGCGGCGTTGCGCACCGGGCTCGATCTCGCGCAAGGTGGTGAATTCGGCTTCGTGCTGTTGTCGCTGGCGGCGCCGCTGCAGTTGGTGCCCGCATCGATGCTGCAGACGGTGCTGGCGGCGATGGTGCTGTCGATGCTGGCGGCGCCGTTCATCATCGAGCGCAGCGAGCACATCGTGCGCCACTTCAGCGGCGCCGAATGGCTCGCGCGCGCGATGGAATTGCATAACGTCGCGGTGCAGTCGATGGCCGTGAATCAGCACGTAGTGGTGTGCGGTTACGGGCGCAGCGGCCAGAATCTCGCGCGCCTCTTGGACAAGGAAGGCATCGGTTTTATCGCGCTGGATGTCGATCCGAAGCGCGTCAAGGACGCCGCCGCCGCGGGCGAGCACGTAGTGTATGGCGACGCGACGCGGCGCGAGGTGCTGATCGCTGCGGGGCTGCTGCGCGCCAAGGCGCTGGTCGTCAGCGTTGCCGATACCCAGCTTGCGCTGCGCGTGCTGTCGTTAGTGCAGCACGCGCGTCCCGGGCTGCCCGTGATCGTGCGTACGATCGACGACGCCGATATCGAGCGATTGCGGCAGGCCGGCGCGGCGGAAGTGGTCGCCGACATCATGGAAGGCAGCCTGATGCTGGCCTCGCACGCGCTGGTGCTGCTCGGCGTGCCGCTCAATCGCGTGTTAAGGCGCGTCCGCGATACGCGAGAACAGCGCTACAGCCTGCTGCGCGGTTTTTTCCACGGCACTTCGGATGCCGCCGAGGATGCGGCGCATGAAGAGCAGCGGCTATTACATTCCGTGCTGATTACGCCGGGCGCCGCGGCAATCGGCAAAACGCTGGCCGAACTCGATCTTGCGCGCTGCGCGGTCGAGGTCAAGGCGGTGCGCCGCCCCGGCATTACCGCGCAGGCGCCGCAGCCGGATGCGCGGATAGAGGCGGGCGACGTGCTCGTGTTGTACGGCGCCGAGCACGACTGTGCGGCGGCCGAGATCCGGGTGATGCAGGGATAAGGCGAGGCGACCGTGCGAAGTTTGTTGTAGCCAACAAAAAAGCCCGCCTTGCAGCGGGCTTTTTTCGCAATTAAAACCTACTGCAACTGCGACGCACCGCAGGTTTTGATATCGGTCGCCGCATTATAGAGGGCTGGCGGACCCGCGTTTACGCAGGTTGCCTGGGTGGACAAACCCC
>JAYVME010000004.1:0-6486 GCA_043759115.1 Betaproteobacteria bacterium
AAGTTGGCGCCCAGCACCAATTCCGAGGCAATGGTTCCGCCGGCGCTCGGCCGGTTGTCCACCACCACCTGCTGGCCCCAGTGTTCGCCCATTTTTTCCCCGACCCAGCGCGCCAGTATGTCGGTCTGGCTGCCGGCCGAAAACGGCACCAGCATGCGGATCGGCCTGGTCGGATATTTATCCTGCGCGAACGCCAACTGCGCGGCGGCAAGCACCAGCGCCGTGGCCACCATTGTCACTGCCAAGTTTATTGGATATGTCATGTCGTGTCGTGTCTCCTCATGTTGTCGGTGGCGGGATACGCACCTAGCGGGGCTGGATGCCGATGTCTTTGACCAGTTTCTGGATCCTCGCGTACTCGTCCCGCTGCAGCTTCAGAAACTGCTCCGGCGTGCCGAAAACCGGTTCCGCGCCCTGCGCCAGCATACGGTCCTTGATCGCCGGATCGCCCAAAATGGCGCCGACGTCCTTGTTCAACTGCGCGATGATCGCGCGCGGCGTTTTAGCCGGCGTCAAAATACCGAACCAGCTGTCCGACTGGAAAGCGGGCAGACCCGATTCGGCCATGGTCGGAACATCGGGAATAGCCACCGCCCGCTTGGGCGTGGCGACCGCCAAGGGGCGCAGCTTGCCTTGTAGCAGCATCGGCATCGCCGCCGGTAACGGGAAAACATAAAGTTGAACGCGGCCGGCCAGCATCTCGGTGAAAACATCCCCGAGCAGCCGGAACGGAATGTGGACGATATCGATGCCGGCGGCGGACTTGAACATCTCCCCGGCAAGATGCGACGAGCTGCCGATGCCGGCGGAACCGAAATTGAGCTGTCCGGGTTTCGCTTTGGCCAGCGCGATCAGGTCGGTGACCGATTTGACCGGCAGGCCGGGAGTGATGACCAGCACGTTGGGCATCGATGCGGCTTCCGTCACCGACGCGAAATCATCGAACGGACGGTAGCCCGGACTCTTGTGTATCATCGTGTTGACGAGGTGCGGCTGGCCGATCATCGTGATCGTATAGCCGTCGGGGGCCGCCGCCGCCACGATGCTGCTGCCCACCAGCCCGCCTGCACCGGGACGATTGTCGATGACGATTTGCTCGCCGTAGAGCGCGTTGAGCCTTTGGCCGATGGTGCGCGCCAGAAAATCACTCGCCGAGCCGGGCGGGAACGGCACCACCATGCGAATCGGCTTGGTGGGATAACGCTCGGCGCCGACCGCCGCACCTGCCGGCCAGCCGCAAACCAAAACGAGAAATATGAATAGACGACGCATGATGAACTCCTCCTTCGTTATTGTACTTTGATGCCGGCTTCAGCAACGAGCTTGCGGTATTTCGCGTAATCCGCCTTGACGAGTTGCGCAAACTCGGCAGGCGTTCCGGTCACCGGCTCCACCCCCTGGCGCGCGAAGCGCTCCGCGATATCGGGGCTGCGCACCACTGCGCCGATGTCGCGGTTCAGGCGAAGAACGAGCGCCGCGGACAATCGGGCAGGCGCCGCGACACCGAACCACGCGTCGAACTGGAATTCGGGCAACCCGGCCTCGGACATGGTCGGCACTTCCGGTAACTGCGCCGAGCGCTTGCGCGTGGTCACGGCGAGCGGGCGCAGGCGACCGTCCTTGACCCCCGGTATGACGGCGGAGATCGGCGACACATACAGGTGCACACGTCCCGCGTACATCTCGCCCATCGCATCGGAAAAAAGTTTGAACGGAATGTGCACGACATCAATGCCCGCCGCCGACTTGAACAATTCGCCCGACAAATGAGACAGGCTGCCGATGCCCGCCGATCCGAAATTCAGCTCGCCAGGCCTGCTCTTGGCCGTGGCAATAAGTTCTTTTACCGACTTCGCCGGAAATGCGGCCGGCACCACGAGCAGGTTCGGCAGCGATGCGATTTGCGTGAGCGGTGTGAAATCGTCGAGCGGACGGTACGGCTCGGGCTGATGAATGATGGCGTTGACGAGCAGCGGCGGCGCCATCAGGATCAGCGTATAGCCATCCGCCGCCGCGTTGGCGACCATCACCGTGCCAACCACCCCACCCGCGCCGGGACGGTTGTCGACCACGATTTGCTGCCCCAAAGCCTCGCCGAGTTTTTGTCCGATGGTGCGCGAAAGAAAATCGCTCGCCGAGCCGGGCGAAAATGGCACCACCATGCGGATCGGCTTCACCGGATAGCGCGAATCCACGTCGGCAGCGGTCGCGAGCGCGGGGGCCACCCCGACGAGGCACAGTATCCAGTTGAATCGGACGACGATTTTTCTCACGTATTGCCCCCCTACACCTTAGGCAAACCCAACTGTTGCGCCATCCAGTCTGCCGACTGCGTACGGTACTTGTAAACACGGTTGTTGGCAACGTGATTGCCATCTTCGATGATCACGAGCTCGACCGGGCCTTTTGCTTCGCTCGCGAGACGTTCGGCATCCTGCCATGGCACCACGCGATCAAGTTTGCCCGTCACTATATACAACGGGCACGTAATGTTGCGGGCGACGCCGGCGAGACTCAACGTCGCCGCGACTTTACGCGCTTCGTCCTGGGTTTCGCAATGCGCGCGCGTGCGAAACGTTTCGCGCGTGAGTTCCGGCAGCATATCCCACGCGCTTCCCATGTCGTAAGGTCCCGACAGGGCGATACAGGCTTTGACGCGCTTCTCGAAGGCCGCCGCGCGCGGCGCGTAATAACCGCCGAGGCTGACACCCCACAAGCCGATTTTTTCCTCATTCACATCGTTGCGTTGCGCGACCCAGTCGACGACCGCCTTGACCGCCACTTCATAATCACCGCGAATGGCGAAATCGTATTCCGACTCACCCTGCCCCGGCCCGTCGAAACTCAGCGTTGCCAGCCCGCGCGCCAGAAAGAGTGCTTCGTAGCTGTCCATCTCCTCTTTCGCCGAATCGAGCCCCATGCACATGATGACGACGGGCGGACGCGCGGCACCGGCCGGACGGCGCAGCACACCCGCGAACGACTTGCCCGCAAACGGAATCCGCACGTACTCACCCACGGGGCGCAGATGCGGCAGCGCAAGCTTGCGGCACTCGACCGCCTTCATGTGCGCCGCGCGCATTTCATCGACGTCGAGCACGAAGACGAACTTGGCAAAGTGGTAACACACCGCGGCGGTGGTCAGGTGCTGCCCCGCCGATAAGTAGTAGCCGGCGGCCAGCGCCGTGCGTCCGATTTCTTCGTGTACCGCGGCGCGCGCGCACCACGCCCGGCACCAGTCCGCCCAGCGCGAGATGCCCGCAGTCACTTCCTGAAAGTCCGTCAGCGGCACGCCGTTCGCGACAAAACGCGGCGCCCAGTGGTGGATGGCGGAGGCGACAAGCGCGTCGTGCTTGGGTGTGGTGAGGTCAGTCATAGGGTTTGTCTAGCGTATCACCGGGTCTGCCGCGCTTTATTGAGATAGGACAAATCCATGTACTTTTCCGGCTCACCTTGCGCGCCTTTTAAGCCCTCGGACGCCCATACCACGGCTATGACCTGCCGCAAGCCCTCCGGCGTGATGGACGGCAACGGTTGCGTGGCGATCTGGTCGTACGCCTGCTCCGCGGTCACGCGATCGATGTTGAGCCGCGCCGGCAAGAGGCCGATCGCCGCCTCCTTGTTGCGGTTATCCTGCAGCCACGCATAGGCCGCGTTGAAGGCACTAATATAAGCGAGCAACGAATCTGCGTTCTGCCGGGCCCAACTGCGGCGCGCCGCGGCGATCGAGCCGGGGTAAGTCGGAAAGTATTCGCCGGTCGTGCCCAGACTGCCGAAACCGGCCGCGATCAGATTGCGGTCGAATGGCGGATTCAAGAGACTCGCGATCGTGGCGCCCGATTTCAGCGAGTCGGAACGCTCTTTTGAACCGCCGATTTCCCTGAATGTGTAATCGCCGTCGCGCAGGCCCTTGTCGGCAAGCAGCTTGCGCAACAGCAGCGCGTAACCGGTGCGCGCGCCATCAACCGCGATGTCCCGGCCTTTGAGATCGGCGAACGCCTTGATGTCCGGCGCTACCACCAGTGTCAACTCGGGCGCCAGTGCCTGCGCCATGAAGATGAACAGATCCGATCCGCGCTCGACGCCACGCACGATGTGGTCGGACTGCTGCAGCCCGATGTCGTAATCGCCGCTGGTGAGACGTTCAAGCTGATGCGTGGACGACCCGGTAACGGTGACGTCGACTGCAACACCTTCTCGCGCGAACAGTTCCCGCCCCTGCGCGACATAAAGCGGCCACGAATAGACGCCCTCGGAAATGACCGCGAAGCGTATCGTCGGCACTTGATTCGACGCCGGCATCACGAATATGGAAACAGCGGTTTGCCGGGATTCTGCCCGGGCCCGAGATACATGATCTCAACGCTGCGGCCGCCGATTTTAATCGTCATGCGCGAATCGAATGTCACGTCGGGCAGTACGGTCTTCACTTCGGCCGGGTGGAGATTGAGCGTATCGATCACGAGCACGCCCTCGTCGGTCACCAGGAAGGCGGAGTTCGACGACAGGTCGTCGTAGAGAAAATACAGATCCGATTTTCAGCTGCCGTATGCGCATTGGGCGCCCCCCTCCTATTGCGCCGACAGCGTGCGGGTTGTTATGCCGGCGCAGCGCGTATGAACAGCGTGGAGGGACGATGCTAGAAAACAATAATCCGCTTGTCAATCAAAATACTAACGGCGACAGGCCCCGTCACGGAAACGCCATAAAACATCCACAGAATCTGTGGATAAGGTTGTGCAAAACTCGTGTGTGGATGCCGCTTAAGCTGATTGCGCCTCGACCTCAAACAGATTGCGTAATTTTTGGGCAAAGCAACGGCGGCCGGCGCGGCTCACTTCAGCACGCGCAGCAGGTTGTTGAAGTCATCGGTCCAGACGCGAAAGCCGGGCGGCACCAGGATTTCCGTCGCCACGCTGCGGATGGGTTCGGCTTCGAGCAGTTTGCGGTTGGCCGTGACCAGCACCTGGTCCGTGCTCGCCGTCCAGTAGTCGGCGCCCTCTTCACTTTCCGGCACGTCGGAAATTAAAACGGACGCCAGGCCGTACTCCGCCGCCAGGCTCGCCACGATGGGCGCGATGTTGATAAAGCGATTGGTGGCCTGGAACGCGAGCACGCCGCCCGGCTTCAAGTGCCGCAGGTAAATTTCCATCGCCTGGCGCGTCAGGAGATGCATCGGAATCGAATCGCCGGAAAACGCATCCATCGCCAGCACGTCGAATTGCTGGCTCGCTTCGCGCTCGAGGCTCAGGCGGCCGTCACCGAGCACGACTTCTATTTTGGCGGGCGTATCCGCGATGAACGAAAACTCGCGGTTCGCCACATCGACGACCTGGGGATTAATTTCGTAGAAGCGGAACGTGTCGCCCTTGCGCGCGTACGCAATGATGGAACCCGCGCCCAATCCGATCACCCCGACCTTGCGCGGCGTGTCGGGCAGGCTCGCGAACATCCGGCCATAGCCACTGGTGGTGCCGAAATAGCTGCTCGGCCGCAGACGATCCGCGGGGTTCATCAATTGCCCGCCGTGCGAGATGCCGCCGTGCACCAGCGAGCGAAACGGCACCGGGTCGGCCGACTCGCGCGTTTTCAGCACGCTGTAGAAGTTACGCATCATCAGGCGTGAATTGGCAATTTGCGTGTCGATCGCCTTGCCCGCGCCCCAGGCGGTCGCGCCGACCACGGCGGCCGACGCCAGCATCGCCCACCACGCCATGCGGAACGTACGATAGAGCAGGAGCAGCGCACAGGCGACAAGTCCGATCGCCAGTTCAAAATAGCCGGTCAACACGTACGGCGCCACCAGGCCGACCAGCAGCCCGCCGATGGCGCCGCCGAGCGAAATCATCAGATAGTAACGCGTCAGATAGCGCGGCGCGGGTTTCAACAGCGTGAGTTCGCCGTGACAGAACATGCAGCATACGAAGAGCCCGGCGAGGTACATGGGGATGACGAGCTTCAGATCGAGCGAGGCCGAGTACCACGCCATCAGCGGCAGCAGGATCGCGGCAAGCGGCAGGAACACCTCGCGGCGGTACCAGCGCGGGTGTTCGAAGCACAGAATAAACGTCGCCAGATACAGCGACAGCGGCAGTATCCACAGGAAGGGGAGCGAGGCGACGTTCTGGCAGATGTGGTTGGTGAACGCGAGCAGCAGAAACGATGCCATTGCGGCAAGGGTGAGCCACGTCACCTGCCGCAAGCCGGTGAGCGGGGGTTCAACGCTCGCCGCCGCCGGCGACTCGGTGGCCACTACTGCCGCCGAGCTACGCGCGCTTGCAATCGCCGCATAACCGCACAGCACCACGAATAACGCGTAACACACCGACCACGCAATCGACTGTGTGGCGGTCGACACCCACGGCTCGACCAGCACAGGGTAGGCGAGCAGCGCGAGCAGCGACGCCAGGTTCGACAACGCGAACAACCGGTACGGGATCGCGTGCTGAAAGCGCCGCGCAAACCATGCCTGCAACAGCGGGCTGG
>JAYVME010000005.1:0-2721 GCA_043759115.1 Betaproteobacteria bacterium
CTGGCTAGCTGCTTGAATAGCCCTGATCGCGCGAATGTGGGAGCGCGGTCGTGGCGGGGCGAGCAGGGCAACATGCGAATATTCTATTCGCAGTGTTGAGCCAAAGGTAATTGAATGTTGCGTATGGAAGCTCTGAACAAGTCTGAATTCGTCATTCCGGCGCACGCCGGTATACTCTTCCCCCGATTGCGAGGGAGGGGGCACTGGACATCGGCTTGCGCCGGTGTGACGAACTTAATTAGAGCTTCCCTAGCCATACATGTCTTCGACCCCGCGAATTTTATTGACAGATGGGCCGGTTGCGCCTATACTTTATTTACTACTCCCCCTGCGGTTTCGATCGTAGGGCGCAAGGCTCCTTCGGGGGCCTTTGCTTTTTGCGGCGGCTAATATGAAGACCATTGTCTACGTCGACGGCTTCAATCTCTATTACGGCGCGGTAAAAGGCACACCATATAAATGGCTGGACCTGCGTGCGCTCTTCCGCAGTATTCTCGCGCCGCACCACCAAATCATAGAAATTCGGTACTACACCGCCATTGTGTCGGCACGCGTTAGTGACCCCGATATCCCCATGCGTCAAATGGCCTATTTGCACGCGTTACAGGCATATATTCCCGAGCTTTCCATAGTCAAAGGGCACTACCTCAGTTCGGTCGTTACGATGATGCTCGAATCGCCCATCAACGGCCAGCGGTTCGCTCGCGTTCACAAGACTGAGGAAAAAGGATCGGACGTAAATCTCGCATTGCATCTCCTGCACGACGCGTGGCGCAATGCGTACGACTGCGCAGTTGTCGTTTCCAATGACAGCGATCTATCGGAAGCGTTGCGGATCGTCAAAACGGAATTGCACAAGAAAATTATTCTTCTTGTTCCTGGTGATCCCAAGGTGAGGCGGCCTTCCGCTCAGCTTAGGCGATATGCGAACAAGACAATATCCATTCCCGCAGCGGCAATCGCCGCCTGTCAGTTGCCGAACCCGATACTAGGGACGACATTGCACAAACCCGCTGCGTGGTAATTTGACCGACCAGCGGCCCGGTGTCAACGAGATCTCTTTGCCCTGCCACGCAGCTTCGCTTTCAGGTATTTGCTGTGGTGTTCGGCAAGGTCAACCGGACCCACAAAACATCCAACCAGCTTATGTGCGGATGCCGCTGCAAAAAACGAACCGACAGGTCGCGTTTCGCCGCTGCGGCGATTACCGCGGGCCAGCGGTGAGGCGGAAGCAGGAAAACTAGCCATTGCACTATCCTCGAATTGCCGGGTAATTATTTATGATAGTACGGAAATCGGGGAATTCGGGACCATGGGCCTCGCCTGCGAGAGTCAATGGGGCCGGGCAGAGTTTCGTCAACGCCTTACGCTAATTGCGCTTGCCCCGCTCGATTACGATGCCGAGTTTCTTGACGTTGCGCAGGGGTGCGAGCTTGGCAATGCTGACCTTGATCCACGGCGCATTGAATTCGCGCATGATGGTGTCGGCAATCGCTTCGCCGGCCTTTTCCAGCAGCAGGAAATGCTGTTCCTTGAACAATTGCTCGACGCGGCCGACGACCCGGCTGTAGTCGATGGTGTCGCCAATCTTGCCGCTTTTGGCCGCGTGTTCGCCGCGCAGCCCGACTTCAAGGTCGAGCTGTATCGTCTGCGGGACGGTTTTTTCCCACTCGTAAATGCCGATCAGCGTTTCGATCTTCAGTTCGGCTACGAAGATGATGTCCATTTGAAACCGGTGAAGGGTGAAGGGTGAAGGGTGAAGGGTGAAGGGTGAAGGGGAAAAGCAAAACCTGCGATCCCCGCATTTTTTGGTTAGGTTAGAATCGCGCTTATTCTATTTGAATTCGCGCGATGACCATAGTTCTTGTACTGATGGCCTATCTGATCGGGTCGATTTCGTTCGCGGTGGTGGTAAGCCGCGCGATGGGATTGCCCGACCCGCGCAGCTATGGCTCCAAAAATCCGGGCGCGACCAACGTGTTGCGCACGGGCAGGAAAGTCGCCGCGGCACTGACTTTGTTCGGTGATGCCGCAAAAGGCTGGCTCGCGGTTTTTCTGACCGATCATTTTTTTTCGACGGAAGTGCCGGCGACTTACAAGATGTCGGCGGTCGCGATAGCGGTGGTGGTCGGCCACATGTACCCGGTATTCCATCGTTTCCAGGGCGGCAAAGGCGTCTCAACAGTGCTTGGCGTATTGCTCGCACTGAACGTGTGGCTGGCGGCGGGCGCGGTATCGACGTGGGCCGTCATTGCGCTGTTTTTCCGCGTGTCCTCGCTCGCGGCTTTGATTGCGGCGGTGTCGGCGCCGGTGTTCTGCTACATGCTGTATGAGATACATCCCTACACTGCAGCTGTCGCTGTAATTTCACTCCTGCTGATCTGGCGTCACAAAGCCAACATCCGAAACCTGCTTGCCGGCAAAGAGGGACGCATCGGCGGGAATAAATAGGATTCAGGATTGAGGAGAGCAAAGCGAGGAGCCGGGGATTGAGGGCGTTCTTAAACCGTTTGGACTCTCGGGTTTCAACAGCGCAAGGTCCCAGCGCGGTTTGACCGAGAAGCTTCTCGATCCTCGATCCTCGATCCTCGATCCTGCTTTTGTGAGCCGCATGGTGGCGGCGAAAGCGATCATCGCGCCGTTGTCGGTGCAGAACTCGAGCGCCGGATAGAACACGCTAAAACCGGCGCGATCTCCCGCTTGTGTCAGGCGTGCGCGCAG
>JAYVME010000006.1:0-6475 GCA_043759115.1 Betaproteobacteria bacterium
CTTGACGGCAGCGGCGCGGGCAAGTTCGACACCGGCGTGCCGTTTCTCGATCATATGCTCGACCAGGTCGCGCGCCACGGCGTGTTCGATCTGGAGATCGAGGCGAAGGGCGACCTGCACATCGACGCGCACCACACCGTCGAGGATATCGGCATTACGCTCGGCCAGGCATTCGCGAAGGCGCTCGGCAGCAAGGAGGGTATACGCCGCTACGGCCACGCCTATGTGCCGCTGGACGAGGCGTTGTCGCGCGTGGTGGTCGACCTCTCGGGCCGGCCGGGACTCGATTTCAAAATCGATTTCGTGCGCGCGCGCATCGGCGAGTTCGACGTCGATCTCGTGCATGAATTCTTTCAGGGTTTTATCAATCACGCGCTCGTCACGCTGCACGTCGATAATCTGAAGGGCGACAACGCGCACCATCAGGCGGAAACCGCGTTCAAGGCGTTCGGCCGCGCGCTGCGCATGGCGGTCGAGCCGGACCCGCGCATGAAGGGCGTGCCGTCGACCAAGGGCAGCCTGTAACCTCCCCCACTCTGTCGTCGCCGCGTGAAATACCACCCATGACTGATATTGCCGTCATCGATTACGGTATGGGCAACCTGCGCTCGGTCTCGAAAGCGATCGAACACGTGGCGCCCGGCTTGAAAGTCGTCGTGACCGGCGATCCGGCCGTGGTCGCGCGCGCGTCGCGCATCGTATTTCCGGGCCAGGGCGCGATGCCCGACTGCATGCGCGAGATGGACGCGCGCGGACTGCGTCAGGTGTTACTGGATGCGGCGCACAGCAAACCGTTCCTCGGCATCTGCATCGGGCTGCAGATGCTGTTCGAAAAAAGCGCGGAAGGCGATGTCGCGGGGCTGGGCGTGCTGCCCGGTTGCGTGCGCCGATTTTCCGCCGCCGCGATGGTTGATGCCGCGGGCGCGCGTCTCAAAGTGCCGCACATGGGTTGGAACCGGGTGCGACAGGTCGCCGCGCATCCGCTGTGGCGCAACGTTGCCGACCAGTCGCGGTTTTATTTCGTGCACAGCTATTACGTCGAAACCGCCGACCCCGGGCTCATCGCCGGCGCCACCGAGTATCCACAGCCGTTTACCTGCGCAATCGCGCGCGACAACGTGTTTGCGGTGCAATTTCACCCTGAGAAAAGCGCCGGCGCCGGACTGCAATTGCTGGCCAATTTCGTGCAGTGGCAGCCGGCGAAGCTGCTCGCGCGCGCCCCCCGCGCCGCGGTTGCGGGTTGACGCGCTAGGCGAACGCTCAAGACGTGTAGTATCATGATTTCAGCAGCCCTTATTCCAGCCTTAAACCTCACACGCCGCGCTTTCGCTGACCGTCCCCCGCCTGCCGCAACCCTAACGCGACTATCCCAGGACCGCCTGTAACCGTCATCGCGCAGCATGCTGATAATTCCGGCAATTGATCTCAAGGATGGCAAGTGTGTACGCCTTAAACAAGGCGTCATGGAAGACGCCACCATATTTTCGGAAGACCCCGGCGCGATGGCGGAGCAATGGATCAAGCAGGGTGCGCGCCGCCTGCACGTGGTCGATTTGAACGGCGCCGCCGCCGGCAAGCCGAAAAACGAAGCCGCCATCAAGGCGATTATCGCCGCCGTCGCCGATCGCATTCCGATCCAGTTGGGCGGCGGCATCCGCGATCTCGATACGATTGAGCGCTATATCGACAGCGGCATTCGTTACGTGATCATTGGCACCGCCGCGGTCAAGACGCCAGGTTTCCTGCACGACGCATGCACCGCGTTTACCGGCCACGTGATGGTGGCGCTCGACGCCAAGGACGGCAAGGTCGCGGTCGACGGTTGGTCGAAAATGACCGGTCATGATGTGATCGACCTCGCGAAAAAATTCGAGGACTATGGCAGCGAAGCGATCATCTACACCGACATCGGCCGCGACGGCATGCTGACCGGCGTCAACATCAAGGCCACGGTCGAGCTCGCGCGGCAATTGTCGGTACCGGTGATCGCGAGCGGCGGCCTTACCGATCTTGACGATATCAAGGCGCTGTGCAAGGTCGAATCCGACGGCATCATCGGCGCCATCACCGGCCGCGCGGTCTATCAGGGCACGCTCGATTTCTCCGCGGCGCAAAAGCTCGCCGACAAACTGTCCAAAAAGAAAGGAGAGGCGTGAGGCGATAGGCGTGAGGCGGTTTCAGCAATGCCTTCTCTCCTCGCTCGTCTCGCCCCTTCCTCGCTCGATGAGCTTGGCCAAGCGCATCATCCCGTGTCTCGACGTCAATGCCGGGCGCGTGGTCAAGGGTATCAACTTCGTGGGCTTGCGCGACGCCGGCGACCCGGTTGAGGTCGCGGCACGCTACGACGAGCAGGGCGCCGACGAACTGACGTTCCTCGACATCACGGCCAGCAGCGACGGCCGCGATCTTATTCTGCCGATCATCGAAGCCGTGGCGGCGAAGGTGTTTATTCCGCTGACGGTCGGCGGCGGCGTGCGCTCGGTGGCGGACGTGCGGCGGTTGCTGAACGCCGGCGCCGACAAAGTCAGCATCAATACCGCGGCGGTGCAGTCTCCACAGCTCGTCGCCGATGCCACCGGCCGTTACGGCTCGCAATGCATCGTGGTTGCCATCGACGCCAAGCGCATGCCGGGGACCGGGCCGCTGCGCTGGGAGGTTTACACCCACGGCGGGCGCAACCCGACCGGGCTCGACGCGCTGGAGTGGGGCCGCCGTATGCAGGCACTCGGCGCGGGCGAAATATTACTCACCAGCATGGATCGCGATGGAACCCGTCAGGGCTTCGATATTGAACTCACACACGCATTTTCCGCCGCGCTGGACATCCCGGTCATCGCGAGCGGCGGCGTCGGTAACCTCGAACACCTCGTTGACGGCATCGTGCGCGGGCACGCCGACGCGGTGCTGGCCGCCAGCATTTTTCACTACGGCGAATACACGGTGGCGCAGGCCAAGCAGTTGATGGCGGCGCGCGGCATTGAAGTCAGGCTGTAAGCGGTCAGCGGTGAGCGGTGAGGAGTAGAATCCGCACCAAGAGACCTTGCAGCTTACTGCTTACCGCTCACGGCTCTCGGATTTGATATGACTGAAAATTGGCTTAACAAGGTAAACTGGGCGCAGGACGGACTCGTACCGGCGGTTGCGCAGGAGGCGGCAAGCGGCCGCGTGCTCACCCTCGCGTGGATGAACCGCGAGGCGCTGAAAAAGACCGTTGAGACCGGCGAGGTTCATTACTGGTCGCGCTCGCGCAAGAAAATCTGGCACAAAGGCGCGGAATCCGGCCATGTGCAAAAAGTGCAAAGCATCCGTCTCGATTGCGACGAGGACGTGATTCTGGTGGAGGTCGAGCAGACGGGCGGCATTGCCTGCCATACCGGCCGGCACAGCTGTTTTTTTCAGAAACTGGTCAACGGCGAGTGGGTGACAATGGATCCGGTTTTGAAAGATCCCCGGGACATATATAAAAAATGATAGACACCAAGATACTGCGGCGCCTCTCGGCAACGATCGTCGCCCGCAAAGGCATGGCGCCCGAAAGCTCGTACGTGGCGAGCCTCTTTGGCAGGGGCCACGACGCGATACTCAAGAAAGTCGCGGAAGAGACCGCCGAAACGCTGCTGGCGGCCAAGGACGGTGATAAACTGCACCTCGTACGCGAGGCCGCCGACCTGTGGTTTCACAGTCTGGTGCTGCTGGCCTGGCATGGCCTGACAAGCGACGATGTGCTGTCCGAGTTGCGCCGCCGCGAGGGTATTTCGGGCATCGACGAAAAAGTATCGCGCAAGTAACTACGCGGCGGGTAGGGTAGCGTCGCGGTCACGACAAATTCACGCGCTCGACGGTGCGGGCGTTGTCAAATCAAAGGAGTTGGAACATGGGCTCATTAAGCATTTGGCACTGGTTGATCGTGCTGGTGGTCGTAGTGTTGATCTTCGGCACCAAGAAGCTGCGCAATATGGGCACTGATCTGGGCAGTGCGGTAAAGGGTTTCAAGGACGGCATGAAGTCGGAAGACGACAAGCCACAACCGCAGGCGGAAATCCACGCCGCCGCCGGCCAGACGATCGAAGGCGAAGTGAAGAAGGAAACCACGCCAAAGGCGTGAGCAGTAAGCGGCAAGCGGTAAGCGGAAGACTCAGCTCGCGTTCGCATACGGCTCACTGTTTACCGTTTACTGTTCACAGGGTTTGAATGTTCGACGTAGGATTCTCCGAAATCGTTGTGATCGCGGTCGTCGCGCTGATCGTGATCGGGCCCGAGCGCCTGCCTAAAGTGGCGCGCACGCTCGGGCACCTGTTCGGGCGCATGCAGCGCTACGTCAACGACGTGAAGTCCGACATAAGCCGCGAAATGGAGCTCGACGAATTGCGCAAACTGCAGGCCAGCGTGCAGGATGCCGCGCACGCGATCGAGCAGTCGGTGAGCAAGGAAATCAGCGCCACCGAATCGCAGTTGAGCAGCATTGCCACGTCGGCGGCGGACGCCGTGCAGCCAGTCGCCGATGCCGCGCCAGTCTCGACGGTTACACCCGTCGCCGAACCGGTTGTTGCAGCGGCGCCCGCGCTCGCATCGAGCGCACAGCTCGAACTGGGTCTTGATGCGGCGGCGCAGGCGGTGCGTAAACAAGCCTGATGCCAAGGCCGCGCGTGCGCGCGCGGCATACCCGATGAGCACACAAGACACCTTCATTTCCCATCTGGTCGAACTGCGCGACCGGTTGTTGCGCGCGATACTCGCCGTGCTGATCGTGTTTCTGTGCCTGTTTCCGTGGGCCAAGGATTTGTACACGCTGCTTGCGCAGCCGCTGCTCGCGGTGTTGCCACAGGGCGGCCAGATGATCGCCACCGATGTAGTCGGCGTGTTTTTGGTGCCGATGAAGGTTGCGCTGCTGGTCGCGTTCGTGATCGCGCTGCCCTACGTGCTGTTTCAGATCTGGGCGTTCGTCGCCCCCGGCCTCTACGCGCACGAGAAGCGGCTGGTGCTGCCGCTCATCTTCACCAGCACGCTGTTGTTCATCGCCGGCATGGCGTTCGCCTATTTTCTCGTGTTCCCCATCGTATTCAAGTTCATGGCGTCCATCGCACCCGAAGGTGTCGCCTGGATGACTGATATCGAGAAGTATCTGAGTTTCGCGCTGACGATGTTCATCGCCTTCGGCGTGACCTTTGAAGTGCCGGTCGCCGTGGTGCTGCTGGTGCGCATGAACGTCGTGAGCGTCGACAAGCTGCGCGAGATCCGCCCGTACGTGATCGTCGGCGCGTTCGTGATTGGCGCCGTCTTTACGCCGCCGGACGTGATTTCGCAGTTGATGCTGGCGGGGCCGCTTTGGGTGTTGTACGAACTCGGGATTCTGGTGGCCAGCATGATGGCCAAGCCTAAGCCGGCGGATGACGCCGCGGCGGTGCCGGGCGAAACCGGGCCCGCTAAAATCGAAGCCGGGCAGAGTAAGGATTGAAATTCAAAGCAGCGCCATCAAGTGATGGTTGACGGGTTATTTGTCGTCGCGCCGCGGCTTGGGCCGCTTGCCGACGTTGACTATGAGTTCGAATTCGTTTTTTTTGCGCATAACTTTAAGCGTGGCGGTTTTGCCCGGCTGCAACGCCGAAATCAGGTTGAGCGTGCTCGCATAATCGGTCACCGGCTTGCCCTCCACGCCGACCAACACGTCGCCGAGTTTGATCCCCGCCTTGTCCGCCGGGCTGCCGTTTACCACTTCCGTAATCAACGCGCCGTTGACTTTCGGCAGTTTCAACGATTCCGCGAGGTCCGGCGTCAGGTCCTGCACGCCGATGCCGACCCAGCCGCGCGTCACCGTGCCGTTTTCGATGATTTGTTCCATCACCTGCTTGGCGAGGCTTGACGGGATCGCGAAGCCGATGCCCTGCGAGCCGCCGCTGCGCGTGTAAATCGCGGTGTTGATGCCGAGCAGATTGCCGCCGACGTCGACCAGCGCGCCGCCGGAATTGCCGGGGTTGATCGCCGCATCGGTCTGGATGAAATTCTCGAACGTGTTGATGCCGAGATGACTGCGTCCGAGCGCGCTGATGATGCCCGAGGTCACGGTCTGGCCGACGCCGAACGGGTTGCCGATTGCCAACACGACATCGCCGACGCGCGCCTGGTCCGACTGTGCGAAAGTAGCCGCCGGCAGATTCTTCAAATCGACTTTGAGCACCGCGAGGTCCGTCTCGGGGTCGCTGCCGACGACGCGCGCCCTGGCGCGGCGTGTGTCGGCCAGCGCGATCTCGATTTCATCGGCGGCTTCGACGACATGGTGATTGGTCAGGATATAACCCTTGTCGCTGACGATAACACCCGAGCCCAGGCTCGAGCTGCGGCGTGTTTGCGCGTCGAACTGCTCGCCGAAAAAATAACGGAACACCGGGTCGTCCATGAACGGATGACGCGGCACCTTGGTTTCCTTGCTGGTGTAGATATTGACCACCGTCGGCATCGCTTTTTTGGCCGCATCGCG
>JAYVME010000007.1:0-2714 GCA_043759115.1 Betaproteobacteria bacterium
GTCTACGCATCGCTTTCGGGCTACGGCAATACCGGCCCGCGCGCGGACGATCCCGGCGTCAATATGATCGCTCTCGCGGAGAGCGGACTCGCTGCCACCACCATCGACGGCGACCGGCCGCCGGTGCCCATGGGTTACGCGCTGTGCGACGTGGTGGCGTCGATGTGGGCAAGCACCGGCATACTCTCGGCCTACGTGCGGCGGCTCAAAACCGGCCGCGGCCAGGAAGTCGACATGTCGCTCGTCGAGGCAGGCATATCGCTGATGGTGAGCCCGGTCGCACAGCATTTCCATGTCAAAGGCGACTGGGTCGCGCAGACGGGGCGCAACGACAGCAACGCGCCGTCGGGCTTCTTCCTCTGCTCCGACGGCACCTACCTCACGGTGTTCGCGAGTTACCCGGCGTTGTGGACGCGGTTCGTCGAAGCGATGAACCTGCAGCACCTGGTGACCGATCCGCGCTTTGCCACGCGTGACGCGCGCACGGTCAACGCGCACGCGCTCCACGAGATCGTCGCGAAAATCTACGCGACCAAACCGACCGCCTACTGGGTCGACCTGCTGATGAAGGCCGGCATACCCGCGTCGCCGGTCAATACCGTCGGCCAGATGATTGCCGACAAGCAGGTCATCGCGCGCGAGATGATCGTAGAGCAGCAGCATCCGACCGCCGGCAAGATCAGCGTCGTCGGCGTGCCGGTGAAACTTTCCGAGACGCCGGGCAGCGTGCGCACCCCCGCGCCGCTGCTGGGCGAGCATACCGCCGAAGTGCTGGGCGCGCTCGGTTACGGCGATCAACTCGCGGACCTGAAAAAAGCCGGCGTCGTTTAAGCGCGACACCAACCAAGGAGGAGACATGGAAGATTCAAACGCGTATACGCGCAGCAACCGCCGGCGCGCGCTCGCAAAGATTGCAGGGGGCGCGCTCGCACTCGCGTGCGCACCGCTGCGCGCAGCCGATGCCTCCAAAGCCGGCGGGATGCCGGCCGATTATCCGAACCGCTACATCGAGTTCATCATTCCGTTCGCGCCCGGCGGCGGGGTCGACCTGTTCGGGCGCACGATCGCGCAATTATTGAACGAGCAGAAAATCGTCAGCAAGCAGATTACGGTCATCAACCGCCCCGGCGCGGGCGGTTCGGTCGGCATGCAGCTCATGGTCCAGCGCAAAGGCGATCCCTATACCCTGCTCGGCATCGCGATCCACGCGATCGTCACGCCGCTGACGCTCGGGACGCCGTATTCGTACAAGGACATGACGCCGGTCGCCAAGATTTTTTCCGAGTACGAAATGATGGTGGTGCGCGCGGAATCGCCGATCAAGAGCCTCAAAGATATCGAGGCCGTGTTGCGCAAGGACGCCGGCGGCCTGAGTTTCGGCGGCGCTTCACTCGGCAATGCCGATCATATTGCGGTGGCCCTTTATGCCAAGGCGATTGGCGTCGACCCGGGCAAGTTGCGATACATTCCGTACTCGGGCGGTGAATCCAATCCGGCGATACTCGGCGGTCATGTCGATGTCGGCATGGGCGGACTGGATCTCATAACGCAGGTGGAAGCGGGCCGCATGCGCGTGCTGGCGTTGAGCTCTCCCAAGCGGCTCGGCGGCCGTTTCAAGAATCTGCCGACTTTTACCGAACAGGGCTACGACGTCGTCAACGAAAACTGGCGCGGTATATTCGGGCCGCCCGACATGCCCGCCGGCGTCGTCCATTACTGGAAAAATGCGCTGACGCAGATGGTGCAAAGCGCGGCGTGGAAAGCCGAACTCGAAAAAAACCAGTGGGTCAACACCTTCGAGACCGATGGTTTTCGCGCCTCGCTCGACAGGGACAACGCGAGCTACACGGCATTGCTGAAGCAACTCGGCTTGCTCAAGCAGTAATACGCCGCCGGACAGAGTACGCAGGCGTCAACGCCAGCCGCCCTGCCGGCGTTAGAATCAAAACCATGCGACTGTCGATACCAATCCGCACCGCCCTGCTCGCGCTGCTGTGCCTCAGCGCGCAGCCGCTTTTTGCGGCGATCGGCACCATCGACTCCTTCGAGGGCAAGGTGCGCGTGATCTCCGCGACGGCGGACCGCGCGGCGCAGGCCGGGATGGAGTTGAACGAAGGCGACACGGTCAAAACCGGCGCGAACGCGTGGGCGCTGCTCGCGATGACCGACGGCGCGAGCATGACGCTGCGCCCGCAATCGCAGTTGCGGCTGGACACCTACCACTACGATCCCGACGGCGAGGCGGCGAAGAACAGCAGCGTATTGTCGCTGTTGAAAGGCGCGCTGCGCTCGGTCACCGGCTATATCGGGCGCACCAATCGCGACGGCTATCGCATCGCGACGCCGACCGCGACCATCGGCATTCGCGGCACCGACCACGAGCCCGCGTACTACCCGCCACCCGGACCGGGCGAAAAGCTCGACCACGAGCCCGGCACCTACGACAAGGTCAACGCCGGCGAGTCGTTCATACGCAATCCCAAAGGCGAAGTGGCGGTCAAGCCCGGCCAGTATGCGTTCGTGAATCGCAACGGCAACGTGGCGCCGCGCCTGCTGGCGCGGCCGCCGGCCTTCTATCAACGCCACGCCGTGTTCGACCAGAAAGCCGCGGCGCGCCGGCAGGAGTTCCACCGCCAATTCGAGGAACAGCATCAGCGCCGGCTGCAGGAACGGCAGAACCAAGCCGCGCCGCGCAAAGAGGCGCAGGAGCAAAA
>JAYVME010000008.1:0-6462 GCA_043759115.1 Betaproteobacteria bacterium
GGTAACGTCCCTGCATGCCGATGCGCAGGATGCCCGCGGCCTCGGCTTCCATACCGATCTGGAATCCCGGCACATCGACGAAATAAACGAGCGGGATATGGAACGAATCGCACAATTCGGTGAAATGCGTCTGCTTGCGCGCGGCTTTGACGTCGACGATGCCGCCGAACATCGGATTGAAAGCAATGATCCCGACCACCATACCGTTCATGCGCGCAAGGCTCGTGATGACCGCGCGCCCGAACGTCGGCTGAATTTCGAACACCGAATCGCGATCGACGATCATCTCGATTAATTTTCGCATGTTGTACGGCTGGCGCTGCGAGCGCGGAACAATGTCAACCAACGCGTCTTCGCAGCGGTCGACCGCATCGCCGCACGGCGCGCGTGGCGGCAACTCCCATACGTTGGACGGCATATACGAAAGAAAACTCCGGATCTGGCGCAGGCAGTCGGCTTCGTCTTCCGCGGCGTTGTCGATCGTGCCGGCGGTGTCGACCGCCATCTTGTGGCCGCCGAGTTCCTCCTTGGTGACCCTGGTGCCGAAAGCGCGCTCAACGACCGGCGGCCCGGCGGCGAATATCTGGCTGTGGTCTTTGACCATCACCGTCCAGTGCGCGAGTATCGCGCGCCCGGAGGGTCCGCCGGCGGCGGTTCCCATCACCGCGCTGACTACCGGGACGATGCCCATTAGTTCCACCGACCGCTCGAAACCGTCAGGCCCGGAACCGGGAAACGTTGCGTGCCCGCGGCGCGAGATCGAAGTCACGCTGCCGCCGACGCCATCGACCAGATTGACGAGCGGAATGCGGTACTGGCAGGCGAGGTCTTCGATGAAGCCGCCCTGGCCGCCTTTGCGGCGCTGGCCGCCAAAACCGGCGCCGCCTTTGATCGTGTAATCCTCGCCGCCGATCGCGACCGGCCGGCCGTCGATTTTGCCAATGCCCGCGACGTAGGGCGAAGGCGTAAAACCGGTCAACGCACCGCTCTCATCGTAGGTCGCCGAGCCTGCCAACTTACCCACTTCCTGAAAGCTGTCTGCATCGAGCACCGCGTGTATGCGCTCGCGGATCGTGAGCTTGCCGGCGGCGTGGTGCCTGGCCACCGCGGCGGCGCCGCCACAGGCCTCGGCCAGCACGCGGCGGCGGTGGATTTCCTCGGCTTCTGCTCTCCAGCTCATGGTAGTGCGCGCTATTTGAGTACGGCGCGCCGGGTGAGACGGGCGCGCGCAACGGTTTAAGGTGCGGTGGGGCTATGCTAGCGGTAACCCCTTTTTGTTGTCAATAAGATTGTTGACAATCTGACAAGATTCCAGCTAAGTTACGTCCATGGGACACCCCGTTCGTTCGACCCGCGCCGCACCGGCCGCCGTGCGGTCCACGCCACCGCCCGGCGCGCTCATGCTGTCGCTGCCCGCGCAGATCGCGGCACACTTGGCCGCCCGTATCACGACCGGCAGCCATGCACCGGGCCAGCGCATCATGGAGCAGGCGGTGGCCGCTGAGTTTGGCGTGAGCCGCGGCCCGGTGCGCGATGCGCTGCGCCTCCTCGAAAAGGACGGGCTGGTGACGATCCTCGCCCGGCGCGGCGCGCAAGTCACCAAGCTCAGCATACCGGAGGTCAAAGAGATATTCGATATCCGCGTCGCCTTGAACGGACTGCGCGACCGCGGCATCGCCGAAGACCCGGAACGCCTCAAACTGCTGCCGATGCTCGAAGCGGAAATTGCGGAACTCGCGCGGCTTGCGAAAAATGCGCGGCACAGCAAAGAATATGTCGAATGCGTGTTCCGGCTGAACCGCGCGTTGACGGCGGCCTCGCGCAGCGCGCGCTTACGCGCGATTCTTGATCCGCTCGCCCAGCAGACCCTGCGTTATTCGCGGCTCGGGCTGGCGAGCGAGTTGCGCCGGCGCCAGTCGGTCAAGCACTGGCAGGAGCTGGTAAAAGCCGTGCGCGAGGGCGACGGCGAGCGAGCGCAACGCGCGGCCGAAGCACGCGTGCGCGCGTCGCGCGACGAAGCGATCAAGAAACTGCGGGAGTTAGCGGAAGGTTGATGCAGGGCGTTGCGACGGCGTGCTGAGGTGAGACAGGCGTAACCTTCGACTAACCCTCGAGTATGGCGACGACCTGGCCTTCGGCGACCGGGTCTTTTTCCTTGACCAGGATTTCCTTGACCGTGCCGCCGTCCTCGGTGATCACCGGTATTTCCATTTTCATCGATTCGATCACGATCAACGTGTCGCCGCCCTCGACCTTGTCGCCGGGTTTCGACTTGATCTGCCAGACGGTGCCGGTGATCTCGGATTTGACTTCGATTTTTGCCATGATTCATTTCCCCAAAACGTGCTGTGCTGCCGAAAGTATTCGATGACCACGTTAGTATAGCATCGCATATGCGCCCGTTGTAACGGCGCGCGCGAGCGCTTACCATAGCCGTTCGCACCTGCCGACAACCCCTTAAGGAATTTTCATGTCCGCTTTACCGCAACTCAAAGACGCCGCCTTGACGCTCGACGAACGCGTCGCCGTACTCACTTTCAAACGCGACGACGTGCGCAATGCATTGACCAGCACCGAGCTCGCATCGGACATCGTAACCACCGTCGCATGGGCCAACTCGAGTCCCGACGTCTCTGTCCTCATAATCACCGGCGACGGCAGCGCATTCTCGGCCGGCGGCAACATCAAGACCATGGGTGAGCGCTCGAAAGCGCCGCCGCACGTGCTGCAGCAAAATTACAAGCACGGTATCCAGCGCATACCGCTCGCGCTGCAAGACTTGGAGATTCCGGTGATTGCGGCGGTCAACGGTCCGGCCATCGGAGCGGGCTTCGATCTTGCGAATATGTGCGACATCCGCATCGGCTCGACCCACGCGCAATTCGGCGAGACATTCGTGAACCTCGGCATTATTCCCGGCGATGGCGGCGCGTGGTTTCTGCAACGGCTGCTCGGCTATCAGCGCGCGGCCGAACTCACCCTGACCGGACGCATCGTCAAGGCCGACGAGGCAAAAGCGCTCGGCATCCTGCTCGAAGTGACGGAACCCGACGCGCTCATGACGCGCGCGCGCGAAATCGCCGGCAAGATCGCCGCCAAGCCGCCGCTCGCGCTTCGCTACGCCAAGCGTTTGCTAAAGCTCGCGCAACAGCAACCGCTGACCGAACATCTGGATGTGTGTTCAAGCTTCCAGGCGCTGTGCCACAAAACCGAAGACCACCAGGAGGCACTGACGGCATTTTTCGAAAAGCGCCGCGGCAAGTTCAAGGGATGCTGATGAGGTTCGCCCGTGTGTGCTGCGCAATCCTGCTGCTGCACGTAACGGCGGGCGGCGCACAGGAACTGAAGCTTCCGCCGGTCGACGAAGGCGCGACTGACACAACCTGGCCGCGCTTCAAGGCGCGGTTGCTTGAAGCGCTTACCCAACGCAACCCGCAATTCCTGCTTGGCATCGTCGACCCGAAGATCCGCAATACCTCAGGCACCGACGGCGTCGCCGAATTCAAAAAACTCTGGGAACCGCAGTCGGCAACGAGTCCGTTGTGGATCGAACTGCAAAGACTGCTGTTTCTCGGCGGCGTATTCGTCAAGCGCGACAAGCGTGTAGTGGAATTCTGCGCGCCTTACGTATATTACAAATGGCCGGACGGCGCGGGCGACGATGCAACGGGCGCGATCATCGCGAAGGAAACGCTGTTGAAGGCGCGGCCCGCTTCGAATTCGGCGACCCTGCTCACGCTCTCATACAACCTGGTCGAGGTCGTCGACTGGGAGGTGGCTGACGAGACCAAGGAAAACCCGCAGAAGTGGGTCAAGCTGAAAACGAAAACCGCTGAAGGTTACGTGCCCGAAGAGCACGTCAGGAGTCCGCTCGAATACCGCGCGTGCTTTGTCAACAGCGGCGTGCGCTGGCGCATGACCGGGCTCGAGGTCGGCGAATAGACCTAGTAGCTCGTCGGCCACGTGCGCATGAGATGCTCGCCGACGCCGTTGGTCAGCCGCATACGGTGGATTTCGAGCGTGCGTTTCAGGTATTCGCGCGTATCGCGCGGATCGATCACGTTCTGCGCGGTGTAGATTGCCGCCATATCGTACGGCGTGGAACCCTTGTTCATGTTCGCCACCGCGGCCTTGAATTTTTCGGGCTCATCTTCGCTGACGCCGAACACCACCTTGGCGCCGAATTCGGGTTTCATAAAACTCACCTCGGCAGTCACCCAGCAGCACACTTCGTCCGTGTTGCCGCCGGCGCCCATGTTCGATACCGCGAGCCCGTAACTCTTGCGCAGAATGACCGAAATCTTGGGCACGGTGCACAGCGTCATCGCATTCAGCCAGTTCATGACTTTGCCGGTGACGCCTTTTTGCTCGCCCTCCACGCCGATCAGAAATCCCGGCTGGTCGACGAGCAGCACCAGCGGGATGTTGAAGGAGTCGCATAGCACCATGAAACTTTGTACTTTCTGGCAGGCATCCGCGTCGATGGCGCCGCCCTTATAGAGCGGATTGTTGGCTATCACGCCGACGGTCCTGCCGTCGAGGCGCGCGAGTGCTGTCACGAGGGTCTTGCCGAAGCGCGCTTTCAATTCGAAGGTCGAGCCGCGGTCGACAATGCAGGCAATGACTTTACGCATGTCGTAGACCTGATTGCTCGCTTCGGGCACGAGTTTCATCACGTCTTTGATCGCGTCATCCGAGCCCGGCGGCACCGGTTGCGCGGGCGGCGCTTCCATGTGATGGCTGGGCAGATACGACAGGAACGCTTTAATTGCGTCTATCGCCTGCTCGTCGCTATCGACGACCTGGTCAACGAGGCCGCTCAACTCCGCGTGCACGCGCCAGCCGCCGAGTTCTTCCGGATCGACCTCGCTGCCGGTCGCCATCGAAATCAGACGCGGACTGGAAACCGCCATGATCGCGCCTTTGCGCATCACGCAGAAATCCGACATCGAGCCGTACCACGCCGAAGACCCGTAACAATGCCCGAGTACCGCGGCCGCCCACGGCACCTCGCGCATGCGCTGGTACTCGGTCGGATCGTCCTTGGAGCCGATGCTCGATGCGCCCATCACATCTGGCATACGCGCGCCGGTCGATTCACCGAGAAAAACCATCGGAATGCCGCGCTTCTTCGCGGCGTTTTTCAGGTGCTTCAGTTTCTTGATGTTGATCGCCGCGCTGGATGCGCCCTTGACGGTGAAGTCGTTGGCGAGCGCTGCAGCCTCGCGCCCGTTGATGCGGCCGAAACCACCGACCTTGCCGTCCGCCGGCGTGGTCAGGCGGTCTTCCGGACGATTGGAAACCGCCAGCATGCCTGTTTCAATAAACGTGCCGGGATCGAACAGGCGCTCCAGACGCTCGCGCGCATTGAGCACGCCATCGGCTTTACGTTGCACGAGCTTGGCCGGCCCGCCCATGGCGAGCGCGCGCTGCCTGCGCGCCGCGAGTTCCTGCAACAAATCTTCAAAGGGCATGATTAAATTCAGTCCTGCATCGATACGCGTGTCGACACGTGTTATTCAGTGCGTATATTCAGTTCGCGTATCAGTTCGCGTATCAGCTTGCTCCATTTCGCAATGCCCGCGCGCGCTGATTCGGCCATTTGCGCCGGCGTGCCGCCGGCGGGTTCCGCGCCGTCGGCGGCGAGGCTCGCCTTGACCTCGGGCAGCTCGAGTATGCGATTGATTTCGGTGTTGAGTCTGGCGATCACGGTCGGCGGCGTGCCGGCCGGCGCGAGTACGCCGAACCAGCCCGCTGCTTCGTAGCCGGGTAAACCCGACTCCGCCACCGTCGGCACGTCTGTCATCAAGCCCGATCGTTTGATGCTGGTGACGGCCAGCGCGCGCAGCTTGCCGCTTTTAACGTGCGGCAGCGCGGTCGGAAATGCCGAAATCGCGAGCTGCACCTGGCCGCCGAGCAGATCGATCACGGCGGGCGCGATACCTTTGTACGGCACGTGAACAATAGCAACACCGGCGCTCGCATTGAATAGTTCGAAGAACAAATGATTCCATGCGCCGGCGCCGGGCGAACCATAATTGAGCCGGCCCGGGTTCAACTTCGCATAAGCGATTAGTTCCCTGACGTTTTGTGCCGGCACCGCGGGATGCTCGACCAGCACGCCCGGCGGCAATGAGACGAGTGCGACCGGCGCGAAATCCTTCAGCGGATCGTACTTGAGGCTTTTGTAGAGACTGTTGGCGACTATGATGTTGCCGAACGTACCCATGATGATGGTGTAGCCATCAGCGGGCGCGCGTGCGACCAGTTCCGCGCCGACGGTACCCGCCGCACCCGCTCGATTGTCGATGATGACCTGCTGCTTCCACGCTTCATTGAGCTTCTGCCCGATCAGGCGCGCCAGAATGTCGGTATTGCCGCCGGGCACATAAGGCACGACGAAGCGTATGGGCTTCACCGGATAGTCTTGCGCCGCAACCTCTGTCACGAGGGTAAGCGCTA
>JAYVME010000009.1:0-2705 GCA_043759115.1 Betaproteobacteria bacterium
CAGGATCCGCAATCCCGTCAGCCTGGGTTTGGGCCGCGTTCGCGGTGGCGTATCGATCTTCGGCTCCCGCGGCCGTGCCACGGCCGGCGGCCCGGCATCGCTGTGGACCGCCGAATGAATGGGTAACTGGACGGAGAAGCGTGACCCGCGTCCCTCGCCCCCGCTTTCGGCCATGACGGTGCCGCCGTGCAATTCCGTGAGATGGCGCACGATCGCCAGCCCGAGGCCCAGCCCGCCGTGCCGGCGCTTGATGCTCGCGTCCGCCTGGCGAAAACGATCGAATACATAAGGCAGGAATTCGCTGCTGATGCCCTCGCCGTCGTCGGTCACGCCGATCTCGATCTGTGAACCGGAGCGTGCCAGGCTGAGCGTGATGTTGCCGCCGTGCGGCGTGAACTTCACCGCATTTGACAGCAGGTTCCACAAAACCTGCTGCAGCCTGGCCGGATCGCCCGCGAGGTCGCCCGCTTCCGTATCGATTACGGATTCGAACGTGATGTCGCGCGCTACCATTGCCGGACGCAACGAGTCGACGATGGAATCGATCAACGGAATCAGGTTGACCGGCTGGATGTCCAGTCGCAGGCGGCCCGAGCCGATGTCGGCGACGTTGAGCAGGTCGTTGATGAGTTTGGCCTGCGCGTTCGCGCTCGCATCGATCTGGGCGAGCGCGCGTTGCACGGTCGCCCGGTCCGTGTCGCCGTGCTGCAGGGTCTGCGTCCAGCCCAGGATGGCATTGAGCGGCGTGCGCAACTCATGCGACAGCGTCGCCAGGAAATCGTCCTTGGCGCGGTTGGCCGCTTCCGCCTGGGTGCGCAAGGTATGCTCGCGTTGCAGCAGATGGACGCGCTCCTGCTCGGTCTGCTTGCGTTCGTCGATGTCGACGAATACCCCCAGCCATCTTTCCGTGCGGCCGCTGGCGTCGTGCACCGGCACGCCGCGCGCCAGGTGCCAGCGATACTGCCCGTCGGATGCCCGGCGCATGCGCAGTTCCGATTCGTAGGCCGTGTCCGACGCGCGCGCCCGCGACCAGCTTTCGATCGCGCTCTTGCGGTCGTCAGGATGGATCTGGTCCATCCATCCGTCGCGCGCGCTTTGTTCGAGGGTGATGCCGCTGTATTCCACCCAATATTGGTTGATGAATTGCGGGTTGCCATTGCGATCGACGATCCAGACCCCTTGCGGCGATATCTCCACCAGCGAGCGGTAGCGTTCCTCGCTGTCGCGCAATGCCCTTTCTGCACGCTTGCGATCGGTAATGCTTCTGACATTGCACTGCATGACCCGCCTGCGTCCGGACATGTAGGCGTTGCAGGTGAACTCCACGTCGTGGTGTTGCCCCGAGCGGGTGACGACCGGCAGGTGATCGTAACGGTGATAGTTTTTTTCCTGCAGTTCCTTGTATGCGGCGCGCCCGCTTTCTTCATCGTGGAACAGGCCGATGTCCCACAGGGATTTGGCGAGGAGCTCTTCGCGCGACAGGCCGAGCATCTCCGCCATGTACGGATTGACTTCGGTGATCCGCCCGGAATCCGCGTCGAACAGGAATACGCCGTCCGGCGACGCTTCGAACAGGCGGCGGTAGCGTACCTCGGATGCGTTCAGCGCGGCCCCGGCGCGCCGCTGGATGAGGTTGATGCCGGCAAGCAGCAAACTGAGCAACACCCCGATCAAGGCCACGTTCGGCGCAAGGGTGCGCTCCGATGATTGCTCGAATTCCGGACGGGCGTTGAACACCAGGCCCCACGATCTGCCCGGCACGTCGGCTACCACCGAGGCCGAATAGCGCGCCCGGTAACCTGCATCCCAGCTCGACCTGTTGAGGTCGGAGCGATAGATCAGCGCATTCGGCGAAGTTTGCGACCCGTCGTAAACCTGCAGATCGACTTCGCGGCCGGCGTCGCCCGCATGCGCCGCCGAAAATAATTCATCCGCCTGCACCGATGCATAGAGGAACCCGCGCAATGCCTCCCGGCGCGCGGCCTGCGAGGAGGGTACGCCACCGTCCTTGTAGAGCGGCAGGAAGATATGGAAGCCGGCACGCTTCTTCGACCAGAATTCCTCGATCATGGTCACCTTGCCCGATATCGCCGGTTTCCCGGTGTCGCGTGCATGTTCCATCGCGGCGCGGCTTTTCGGATCCGTGAACATCTCGTTTCCCGCCGCGACCTGGCGCCGCCACTCCTGCGGCTCGACGTAAACGAAGCGCAGCCGTTCCGGGCTGGCGCCGTCGAGCGAAATGCGGGGGATGCCGCCGGCCGATTTCGGCGCCGGGATGATTCTCCGCAGCGCCGTCTCCCTGCGGATCCAGCCGACTCCCAGCACGCCCGAATAACGGATTTCCGAAGACTGGGCGGCCGCGTTTTGCGTTCCCGGTACCGGCTTTTTCAGGTTGAGCCGGTTCGCGTAGGCGCGAAACTGCGCGAGGGTGGGCTCGCGGTCGCCCGCGAACAGGGTTGCGCCATCGCGAAGCAATGCGAGGCAGGCATCGACCTGGTCATCAAGCGCGCGTTGCGTGCCGGCGACGTAGCGGTCGAACCTGATTGCATCCTCGGCGTCGGCCATGCGCAGCAATTGCCATACGACCGCGCCCGTCGCGGCGAGCGCGATCAGCAGGACGAGGATCGGGCCCCACAGATAGCGTCTTGATTCGGGTTTCATGGAGAGCTTGTAATTCGAAAACGAAATTGCCGCAAGCATCGCGG
>JAYVME010000010.1:0-2704 GCA_043759115.1 Betaproteobacteria bacterium
GCGATGAAGCGATGAAATTTCGACAGTTTGCATCGTTGTTTATGGCAACAAACATTCCGGCGCGATTAATTGCGCGATATCTTCACGTGCGCGGATCAAATGCATGTCGTTGCCGCTGATCATCACTTCAGCCGCGCGCGGGCGCGTGTTGTAGTTTGAACTCATGGTCATCCCGTACGCACCCGCCGACATGATCGCGACCAGGTCGCCTTCAGCGAGACTCAGTTCGCGATCGTGGCCGAGAAAATCGCCGGTCTCGCACACGGGCCCGACAATTTCATAGCGCCGCGCCGGCGTGCGCCGCAACTGCACCGGCTGGATGTCATGCCATGCGTCATAGAGCGCCGGCCGGATCAGATCATTCATGGCGGCATCAATCACCGCGAAATTTCGATGCGCGCCGTGTTTCAGGTACTCGACGCGTGCGAGCAGGATGCCGGTATTGCCGACCAGCGAGCGGCCGGGCTCAAGCATTATTTTCTGCTTGCGGTCGCCCAGGCACGCCGTCAGCGCGTGAATATAGTCGGCCACCGCGGGCGGCGCCTCGTCGCGATAGCGGATGCCCAGACCGCCGCCGATATCGATATGCGCGATATCGATACGTTCGGCTGTCAGAAGGTCGACCAGGTCCAGTAATTTTTGCAGTGCAGCGATAAAAGGCGGTATTTCGGTTAATTGCGAGCCGATGTGGCAATCGATGCCCGTCACGCGCAGGTTCGGCATGCCGGCTGCATCCCGATATAACGACAGCGCGGACTCGAAGGCAATGCCGAACTTGTTGTCCTTGAGTCCGGTGGCAATGTACGGGTGCGTTTTGGCATCAACGTCGGGATTCACGCGCAGACTCACCGGCGCGATTTTGCCGAGCTCGCCCGCCACGCGGTTAAGCCGCATGAGTTCGCTCGCGGACTCGACGTTGAAGCACAGGATATCGGCGGTCAGCGCCGCGCGCATTTCGGCTTCCGTCTTGCCGACGCCCGAGAACACGGTTTTGCGCGGGTCGCCGCCGGCGGCAATCACCCGCGCGAGTTCGCCACCGGACACGATGTCGAAACCGCTGCCGAGCCGCGCCAGGAGATTGAGCAACGCAAGGTTGGAATTCGCTTTCACCGCATAGCAGATCAGGTGGTCGCGGCGCGCCAGTGCCTCGTCGTATGCACGATAGGTCGCTTCGAGCGCCGCGCGCGAATAAACATAGCAGGGGGTGCCGAATGTCTCGGCTATGCGGTCGAGCGGGACACCTTCAGCGCAGAGCTGCTGGTCGCGGTATACGAAGTAGCTCACTTCGCGTCCGGGCTTTTCTTGGTGTCGGCCGGCACGTCCGCGACGGCCGGCGGCGCGGCCGCCGGTTTTTTCTCGGGCACGTAGAGCGGCCCCTTCAGGCCGCAGGCCTGCAGCATAGCCACCAGTATCAGCAACAGAACGGAATTACGCATGAGTTTTCGCGCGGTATGCGCCAGGGAATCTCGGTTTAAGGTTCTTACTTTAGCAGAGCTTCCTCTGAAGTGGGGGATATACGGCTGGCGTGTTTCGCTGGTTCAGAGGCGCGCCAAATAATATCAGCCAGGCGGGGGCCGCGGGTCGCTCAGGCCAGCAGATAGCGATGGCTGTCGCGCCGCAGCGTTTGCCGCCGCTCCTGGTAGTCGGGCAGCACGGTCGCAACCCAGCGCCAGAAGCGCGGCGAATGATTGGGTTCGCGCAAATGCGCGAGCTCGTGCACCACCACGTAATCGATGAGCGCGGGCGGTGTCTGGATCAGCCGCCAGTTCAGATGAACGCGGCCGTCGGGGTGGCACGTGCCCCAGCGCGTGCGCGCGTTCGACAACCGGATGGTCGGCGCGCGCACGTCGAGCACCCGCGCAAAGTGCGCGGCGCGCTGCTCGAACCAGCTTTGCGCGGTGCTGCGCAGCCAGGCGACGACCTGTTGCGCGAGCGTGTCGGGGTCGTTATCGAAACCGCCGATGCAGAGCCGGCCGCCCGCGCGTTGCGTGACATTGCTCGACGGGTCGACGGCCAGTGTCAGCGGTTCTCCCAGCGCCATGACCGTGGCGCCCGCCTGCCAGATGAAGGAGGGGCGGCGGCGCGCCTGCCATTCCGCCAGCTTGCGCGCTATCCAGCGCGCGTGCGATTCCAGCAGGGCATCTATGCGTGGCTGGGGTGCGCGCCAGGGCGCGCCGACGCGCAGTCCGTCCTCATCGATGGTCAACGTAATACTGCGCCGGCGCCGGCTGCGTTTGAGCGTGTAATCGATCCATGTAGCGCCGAGCATGCAACGCTGGCGGCTCACGATCTGCGCGGGTGCGCCGTCAGGCACGAGATCGAACAGTGAAAGTTTACGCATGGCCCTGTTCCAGTCGCGCCATTTCGGCTTCGATCCAGTCCTCGACCTCGCGGGTCAGTTGAGCGGCTTTCTTGCCGCGGCTGTCGATCGGCTTGCCGATGCTGACGGTGATGGTGCCCGGGTATTTGCGGAATGCGTAGCGGCGCCAGCACGTGCCGGCATTGTGCGCGACCGGCAGCACGGGGGCGCCCGCGTGCACGGCAATCGCCGCGCCGCCGGTCTGATAAGAGCGGCGCTCGCCCGGCGCGACCCGCGTGCCTTCCGGAAACACGATGATCCAGAAGCCGCGCGTCAGTCGATCCCTGCCTTGCGCGAGCATTTGTTTTAACGCGCGCATGCCCGCTTTGCGGTCGATCGCGACGG
>JAYVME010000011.1:0-2704 GCA_043759115.1 Betaproteobacteria bacterium
AATCCTCGAACTGGCCACCGCGCACCAGCGTTCGCGTTTCGCGATCGAAGTGCGGCTCGCCAAGCTCGGCAAGATCGAGCCGCCCGCCAATATGCGCGGGCATAGTACCAAGACAACTGCGGCCGCGTCGGACACGGCCGCTTACTCGGCACAACACTAAGAGCACCTACGAGTGGGCGAAACAGGAGACCGGCAAGAGCCCATAACATAATGAAACACGTGTGCGTTGCATTATGTTATGGGCTCAGGGAAAGGGAGCTTTCCGCCGGTCTCTTGCTCGTTTGTTCAAACTTGTAAAAGGCAAAGATGGAAGAACTGACCAAACGCCAGCAGGAGATCCTGCGCATGATCCGCGAGTTCATCGCGGACTCCGGATTTCCGCCGACGCGCGCGGACATCTGCCGCGCAATGGGTTTTAATTCGCCCAACGCCGCGGAGGAACATCTGCGCACGCTGGCACGCAAAGGCGCCATCGAGATGCTGGCCGGCGCTTCGCGCGGCATCCGTCTCACGGCGGAACTGGGGCTGCCGCTGATCGGGCGCGTGGCCGCCGGCAGCCCGCTGCTCGCCATCGAGAACGTCGAGATGCATTGCCAGGTCGATGCGCAACTCTTCAAGCCGCGCGCCGACTACCTGTTGAAGGTGCGCGGCTTAAGCATGCGCGATGCCGGCATCCTCGACGGCGATCTCTTGGCCGTGCACCGCGCGCATGAAGCGCGCTCGGGCCAGGTGGTGGTCGCGCGGCTGCACGACGAAGTCACGGTCAAACGTTTCCGCCGTCGCGGCAACCAGGTGCAACTCCTGCCCGAGAACCCGGATTTCAAAATCATCGAAGTCGACCTCAACCGCACGCCGTTCGAAATCGAGGGCATCGCGGTCGGCGTCATCCGCAACGGCACGCTGTGAATGCGCTCGCCGCGATACTCGCTAACTCTGCCATCTGGCGTGGTAAAGAATTAAGCCGCGTGGCGAGCGCGAGCGTGCCGACCGGTTTCGCCGCGCTCGACGCAGAGCTGCCCGGCGGCGGCTGGCCGACCGCGGCGCTGACCGAAATCCTGCCGCGGCATGCAGGCATCGGCGAGCTGCGCATACTGGGAGCAGCACTTGCCGCGCTGTCTGCGCAAAAGCGCGCCCTCATATGGATCGCTCCACCGCATCTGCCGTACGCGCCGGCGCTGGCAGCCGCCGGCATCGATCTCGCGCGCGTTATCATCGTCACCACCCGTTCGCCGCGCGAAACACTGTGGGCGGCCGAACAGGCGCTGCGCTCGAATACCTGCGGTGCAGTACTCGCATGGCCCGGCACTGTCAAATATCCCGAATTGCGGCGTCTGCAGCTGGCCGCCGAAAGCAATCCCGTACTCGCCGTGCTGTTTCGCCCGCCGCAAACATGCGCCGAAACGTCGTGCGCGGCGCTGCGGCTTGATCTCCAAACCTCGCACGGTCAGCTTGCCGTGCGCATATTGAAACGCCGCGGCGCCGCCCTTAACGCGCCCATCCTGTTGCACTCACCTGCCGTCACACCCGGACGCGCAAGCCAACCCTGGACGAATCATCATGCTATGGATCGCGCTCGATTTTCCCTGCCTGCCGCTTGAAACGTTTGCGTTAGCCGCGGCGCACGCAGAGCCGTGGGCGATCGCCGACGGCACCGACGTGCTCGTCTGCAACCCGCCGGCGCACGCGCTGGGCGTGCGCGCCGGCAAGCGTCTGTCGGCAGCGTGCGCGCTGTCACCGCGGCTCAATTACCGGTTGCGCGATGCGGCCACCGAAGCCGCGGCGCTTAACATGCTCGCCGCATGGGCCGGACAGTTCACGCCCAACGTTTCCCTGGAGTCGCCGCGCGCGTTGCTGCTCGACATCGAGGGCAGCCTGCGGTTCTTCGGCGGCATCCGTCCTATCCTGCAAGCGTTGCAGCGCGGCCTTGATGAAATGGGCTACTCCGCAACGATGGCCTGCGCGCCCACCGCCACGGCGGCCCTGCTGCTTGCGCGCGCCGGTATGCAAAAAATCATCAACTGCAAACGCGCGCTCGAAGCAGTCGTCGCCACGCTGCCGCTCGCGGCGCTCGAATGCGATGCGCGCACCGCGCAAACGCTGCAAGCGGTCGGCGTCAAACGCGTCGGCGATCTCATGGCGCTGCCGCGCGATGGCGTCGCACGGCGCTGCGGCCAGCCGCTGCTCGACACGGTAGACCGCGCGCTGGGCCGGCTGCCGGCGCCGCGTAAATTCTTCGCCCCGCCCGCGCAGTTCGACGCGAAACTCGAACTCGCCATGCCGGTCGCGCATAGCGAAGCCCTGCTGTTCGCGGCAAACCGTCTGATCAATCAACTCACGGGTTTTCTGGCGGCGCGCAACGGCGGCGTCCAGCGCTTCACTTTCACGCTCTTGCATGAACGCAGCGCGGCCACGTGCGTCGAAATCGGCCTGGTTACGCCGACGCGTGACAGCAAGCACCTGACGCTGCTCGTGCGCGAACGACTGGCGGCTTTGACGTTGCCGGCGCCTGTCCATGCATTGCGCGTCGAAGCGAACGACATCCTCGTGCTCGCGGAAGAAAACCGTGAGCTGTTTCCGGATCGCAACGGCGCGCAAGGCGAATGGCAAAAATTAGTCGAGCGCCTGCGCGCGCGGCTGGGCGCACAGGCGGTGCACGGTCTGGCGGCGCATGCCGAACACCGTCCCGAACGCGCATGGCGCACGA
>JAYVME010000012.1:0-2703 GCA_043759115.1 Betaproteobacteria bacterium
GTGGCCGTCCAGGCGCGCATCGTATTTCCATCGCACCTTTGGCATTGCGGTCAGTACGACTTCGTCCGCAAGCTTCGGATCGTGGTAGAGCGATAGTGGGATACCGCGATGAACTATCGCCGCAGCGACGGCGAAGTGCATGTTGCCGGCGAGATCGATGTGGTTCGCGGGAATACTTCCCAGCGCTACCGGACGGCAGCGGTCCAGATTTACCTGGCCGACGTGCAGCATTACCTCGGCGATGTCGTCGAACGCGAGTTTCTGCGAGCGCATGACATCGAGCACGGCGGTGAGCGTCGTGTGCAGGTGTCGTATGCACGGCCACGGTTTGAGGGACACGCGTTCGGTCTCGTATCGCGTGCCGAGATCATCCAGCAGCTCGCGGCGATCGTATTCGCCGCGGAAGAACGCGCGATAAAAGCCGTAGGGTCCGTCGAACACCTCGCCATCGCCGCGAATGCCCTGCATGGCGAGCTCTGCGGCTAGCACGCCGTTGCGGTAAGCGAGCCCGTCGCGTATCGAGCGCACGCTCGAGCCTTTGTGATGAAGGCTCGCCCACGTGCCGCTCACCTGCGGCAACGTGAGCCCCAGCGCGTGCAGGTGTTGTTCGGCGCTCGCACCCATTATTTTTGCCGAGGCGGCCGTTGCGCCAAACAGGCCGATCACGGGCGCGCGGAACCACGGGTGATCCCACATGCGGCCGCGCGTCGCGAGTCCGATGCGGCTGGAGATGTCGTTCGCGAGCGCGACGGCCGTGATGACCTGCTGGCCCGAGACGCCGCCGATTTCTTCCGCGACCGCGAGCGTCGGCACCAGGCTCGCGGATGAGGGGTGCATTACCGCGCGGTCGTGCGTGTCGTCGAAGTCGAATTGATGGATGGCCGCGCCGTTTGCGAGCACCGCGCTCGCGGGAGGAACTTTCAAACCGGCCTGACCGATGACGGTGCTGCTCGGCCGTCCGCCCCACTTCGCCGTCAGCGTCCTGATCGCAATTACGTCTTCACAGGCCGTACCCGCGAGGACGCACGCGAGGGTGTCGAGTATCGACGCTTTGGTCGCCTGCACGACGCGCTGCGGCAGGTGATCGTATTGCGTGCGCGCAAGATGCGCCGCGATGATCTCCGACGCATCCGGCTCGCGCTGCTTCGCGGCTGCTTCAGTCCCGCCCGTGTTGCGAATGTCGTGCACGCTGGCAGCGCTCATTGCTTGCTCCTATTCCGCACGCGCGCCGGCACGCTTGATGACGCCAGCCCATTTGCCGACCTCGCTCTTGATAAAGCCGGCAAACTGTTCCGGGGCCGCGTACATCGGATACGCGCCAATCTCGGTCAGCGTCGGCGTGAGTTCCATCATCGCCTGCGCCGTTTGCGCGTTGAGGTGCAACACGATCTCACGCGGCGTTCCCGCGGGCGCCAGAATGCCGTTCCACACGATCGCTTCGTAGCTCTTGACGCCAGCTTCCTGCATCGTCGGCAGTTCCGGCATGCTGCTCAAGCGCTGCTGGGACGTGACAGCCAATGGTCGCAGCTTGCCGATTTTTGCGTTGGCCACAACCTGCGCCGCATTGAAGACGAACTGCATCTGGACGTGTCCGCCCAAGAGGCCGATCATGGCGGGGCCGGAACCCTGATAAGGCACCTGCAAGATGTTGATCTGCGCCAATGCTTTGAAAAGCTCCGACGCGAGATGCGTCGCGCTTCCGTTGCCTGCCGATGCATACGTGATTTCGCCGGGCCGCGCCTTCGCCAGTGCAATGAACTCTTTTACGGTCTTCGGCGGTAGCGAGGGGTGAATGCTCAGAATGCTGGGTAGGGCGCAGACCGGGCTCACCGCGACAAAGTCTTCGACGAGATTGAAAGGCAAGTTCGAGTACAGGCTGACATTGACCGCAGCAGTGCTGGTTATGTACAACAGCGTGTGCCCATCAGCTGCCGAGCGCGCGACGAGTTGGCTGGCGATGTTGCCCGCTGCCCCGCTGCGATTTTCCACCACGAACGACTGGCCCAGCTTCTCGGTCAGCTTCCTGGCGACGAGCCGCGCCACCACATCGGTGCTGCCGCCCGGTGCAAATCCCAGGACCAACCGTACCGGCTTTGCCGGATATGCCTGAGCGATGACGGTCTGATTCGATAGTACCGCGAAGAGACCAGCCACACGTGCAGCGTCGATGAGCTTCATTCCGTCACAGGTCCATGGGACTGGTACGCTTGCGCGAGCGCGTGGCCGGGCGAGGCAGCGGCGAGGAGCGCCGACACGACTGACAGCGTCATCCGCATCGATGCCCTCAACCTGGCGCAGTCCCGGGGCTTGTCAGCTCGCATGGACGCGCGTGAGCCGCACCAGCACCTCTTCGACGACCTGGTCGCACACCCTGCTGAGCTCTTCCTGTGCGATGTATTCGGGATTGCCTTTCACCATGATCGCGATCGATTCAGGCACGTTCTGCGAGCGCATGATCACCTTCGCGAGCTTCTCGAACTGTTCGGTGGCGACCACCACCGCGGGCATGCCTTTTCTTACGAGTTGCGCCGTGTCGTGGACACTCCACGACGTGCACGACCCTCAATTGGCCATGCCGACAACCGCCGCATCGCACTCGTCGGCCACGCGCGCGAGCAGCCCCTCCGCCGGCGCGCACGACGTCGGGATCGCGTAGGTGCGCATTTCACGAATGCCGAAGCGGGCGCTGAGCACCTGCTCGAT
>JAYVME010000013.1:0-2702 GCA_043759115.1 Betaproteobacteria bacterium
TAGTCGCGTATGGTGCGGCGGGTATTGATCGGATTGCCGTAGCCGGTGTCGGCATCGGCTACCACCGGCAGCTCGCACGCATCGACGATGCGGCTCGCGTTGTCGATCATCTCGGTCGCGGTCAAGAGGCCGACGTCGGGCATGCCCAGGCGCGTGAGACTCGTGCCGAAACCAGTCATGTAGGCCGCGTCGAATCCCGCCAGTTTGACCAGTCGCGCCGCGAGGCCATCGGCAACGCCGGGCGCGACGAGGCAGCCGGGCCCGGCCAGCAGTTTACGTAGTTTGGTCGTTACTCGTTCCACAAGCGTCTCCCTGATTATTTAGTCGTTCGAAATTGACGCCGTATAAGCGGCCAAACATTTAACGCATTTCATGACGGCACCGCAGCGCGCGCCAGTTCGCCGGCATCGGCAAGCGCGGCAATCTTCCAGCACTGCGCAATCAGCGCGTCGGTCTGCGGCGCAGGCAGTACTCCCTGCGCGAGACCGCGCACCTTGGCTTCGAGATTGTCATCGCTCATGGGATTCTCCACGCTGCCGGTCACGCGCTCGATGTGCTTCTCAAGCACTGTGCCGTCTTTAAGTGTGAGCGAAACCCTGGCAGCGATTTCTTTCAACTGCGTGTCGGCAGCGGCGGTGATGCGTTCGCGCAAGGCGCGCACTTCCGGATCGTTGACCCGTTCGTCGGTGTACTGGTGTTCACCGGCGGCGCCGTCCACCAGCGCCACCGCCGCGGAGTGGTAGATGCTCCATTTCGACTTGAGGCCGTTCGGCGGCGCCTTGATGCCGGTCAGTTCGAGCGCGCGCGGACTGACCGCCAGTGCCACCCGCTCAATGGCGGCGGCGCGCAAATCATGCTCGTTGCGCAATTGGATGCACGCATCGATCACCGGATGCGCGACGACGCCGCAGGCGAACGGCTTGTAGCTGTTGGCGAGGATCTCGTAGGTTGTGCCGAGACCGGCGGTGATCATGGCAAGGTCGCGTTCGGGTGCGAGCACGTTCACGAAGCCATGCGGCCCCTCCAGACTCGTTTCGGCGGCGGTGAAACCCTGCTGCGCGAGCAGCGCCGCAAGCAATCCGTTTTGCGCCGCGCGGCCGTGAATGAAACTTTTCGTCATGGTGCCGGCCATTTCGCGCGTGCCGGCAGCCTGCGCGCAGGCTATGCCGAGCGCATGCGTGGTTTGATCTGCGTTGAGTCCGAGCGCGCGGGCCGACGCGGCAGCGGCGCCAAATACGCCGGCGGTGCCGGTAATGTACCAATGCGAGTTGTGCGCAAACCAGATCGCGTTGGCGATGCGGCATTCGATCTCGACGCCGATGATGAAGGCGGTCAAAAACTTGCGCCCGCTCATCGGTTGGCGCTCGGCGAGCGCCAGCAATGCCGAGGCGACCGGCACGCTGGGGTGGAGCAGAGTGCGCAAATGTGTGTCGTCGAAATCGAGCACGTGCGCGCTCATGCCGTTGATAAGTGCCGCGTGCAACGCGTCTATACGCTCGCGCCGGCCGAGCAGCGTGCATTGATTACCCGCGGAAAACGGCAGGAGCGCGGCGAGCGCTTTTTCGACCGCGGGATGCCGCGAGCCGCCGACCGCGCAACCGAGCCAGTTCAGCAGGGAACGCGTCGCTTCGTGTTGCGCGGCGGCCGGAATGTCCGCGTGCGCGGCGTTTACGACGTAGCGGGCAAGCTCGCGGGCCAGCGTCATGCTGAGACTGCGTCAGTCGGCACGTATGCCCGTGGCCTTGACGACCTTGCCCCACTTGGCGATTTCGGATTTGATGTACGCGGCAAATTCCTGCGGCGTGGTGGTCGACGGCTCGTAGCCAAGCACCGCGATGCGCTCAAGAATATCCGCCGACCGCATGATCTTGATGAATTCCGCGTGCAGGCGCGTAACGATCGCCGTCGCGGTTTTGGCGGGCACGAGCGCGCCATACCAGGTGTTCGCATCGTAGTTGGCAACGCCGCTTTCGGCGATCGTGGGCAGATCGGGCGCGGCGGCGGTGCGCTTTATCGTCGTTACCGCCAATCCGCGTAGCCGACCGGACTTGATTTGCTGCAGCACCGACGGCGCAGTGGCAAATCCCACCACGGTTTCGCCACCGACCAGGCTGGTCACCGCCGGTCCGCCGCCTTTGTACGGAACATGCGTGAGATTGACGCCGGCCATGCTCTTGAAAAGTTCAGCCGCAAGGTGCGCCGAACTGCCGCTGCCCGACGATGCATAATTGAGTTGGCCCGGCTTGGCCTTGGCGAGCGCGATCAATTCCTGCACCGATTTGGCCGCGACCGAGGGATGCACCACGAGGATGTTCGGTGTCGACGCGAGCAGCGTGATCGGCGCAAAGTCCCTGGCGAGATCGTAGCCGGGTTTGGCATACAGCGTCATGTTGATGGCGTGCGCGACGTTGCCCATCGTCAGTGTGTATCCATCGGCCACGGAGTGCGCGCCGATTTCCGCGCCTATGTTCGCGCCGGCGCCGGGCCGGTTGTCCAACACTATCGTCTGGCCGAGATTCTCGCCCAGTTTCTGGCCGACGATGCGCGCCAGCGTGTCGGTGCCGCCGCCGGGCGGAAACGGCAAAATGAAGCGAATCGGTTTGGACGGATAGTCCTGCGCCCAAGCGGCGCCGCAGCCGAACAACGCAACAACGCAGACGCGCAAAGCAAGGTTACGCATAGTCGCTCCCTTCAGGCCGTGG
>JAYVME010000014.1:0-6417 GCA_043759115.1 Betaproteobacteria bacterium
GCCGACGTGACTCTGCGGCGAGCGGATGTTGCACGGATCCTTGAACGTGATCCACGGGTGCCCCGTCTCGAACAGCATGGTCAGCATCTTGCGCCACAGTTGCGCGGCCGGAATCTTCTTGAAGAGCTTCAACTCACCGCGCGCGGCTTTGGCCTCATAGCCGAGATAAGCCTGCTCGAAGGACCTGCCGAATTTGTCGTGCAGATCGATCACGTCCGAGGGCGAGAAGAGCGTCCAGTCGCCGTTTTCCATCACGCGCTTCATGAACAAATCGGGAATCCAGTTCGCGGTGTTCATGTCATGCGTGCGGCGGCGATCGTCGCCGGTGTTCTTCCTCAACTCGAGGAATTCCTCGATATCCAGGTGCCAGGTTTCAAGATACGAGCACACCGCGCCCTTGCGCTTGCCGCCCTGGTTCACCGCCACCGCCGTGTCGTTGACCACTTTGAGGAACGGCACCACGCCCTGCGATTTGCCGTTGGTGCCCTTGATGTGGGCGCCCAGCGCGCGCACCGGCGTCCAGTCGTTGCCGATGCCGCCCGCGTATTTCTGCAGCATCGCGTTTTCCTTGATCGCCTCATAAATGCCGTCGAGGTCGTCCGCCACGGTCGTAAGGTAGCAGCTCGCCAGCTGCGAGCGGCGTGTGGCGGAGTTGAACAGCGTCGGCGTCGAGCTCATGAAATCGAACGACGAGAGCACGTTGTAGAACTCGATCGCGCGCGCTTCGCGCTGATCCTCCGGCTCGTTCAGGGCGAGCCCCATCGCGACGCGCATGAAAAACGTCTGCGGCAATTCAATGCGGGTCCCCTGCACGTGGAGAAAATAACGGTCATACAGAATCTGCAGGCCGAGATAGCCGAACTTGAAATCGCGCTTGGCATCGAGCGCGGCACCCAGGCTCTTCAGATCGTAGTTGCCGATGCGCTCGTCCAGGAGTTCCGCATCGATGCCTTTTTTGATCAGGAGCGGGAACACCTCGGCATAGCGCGTCTTCATATCCGCCTGCGTGAGTTCCTCGCCCACGGTTTCCAGACGCAGCGAATGCAGCAACAGGCGCGCCGTGACATAGCTATACGCCGGATCTTTCTCGATCAGCGCGCGCGCCGACAGGATCAGCGACTTACGGACTTCGTCGACCGGCACACCTTCGTAGAGATCTTTCAGCGTGGCCTGCATGATCACGCCCGGATCGACTGCGCGCCCCAGGCCTTCGCATGACTCCTGCACGAGTGCCGCGACCCGCGCCAGATCGAGCGGGCGCGACTTGCCGTTGTCCGTCACGTTGATTGTCGGTTGCGCCGGGGTCAGATCGGCGTGCGCATCACGCTGCCTGGCGCGCTCCTGCGAGCGCTGCTCGCGATACAGCACGTACGAGCGCGCGACTTCATGTTCACCCGAACGCATCAGCGCCAGTTCGGCCTGGTCCTGAATATCTTCAATGTGGAACGTGCCGCCGCTGGGCTGCCGGCGCATGAGCGCGCCGACCACCGTGTCGGTGAGCGTGGCGACGATCTCGCGCACGCGCGCGGAAGCGGCGCCCTGCCCGCCGTTGACGGCAATGAACGCCTTGGTCAACGCGATGGAAATCTTCGCCGGCTCGAAGCCGACGACGGCGCCATTACGACGGATAATTTTGTATTCGCTATAGCGCGATTGCATCGCTGCGGGCGTTTCTTCGGCGACGAACTTCGCGCCAGAATCAGGCATCGGGGTAGTGCTGGCTAACTGCATGGGGTCTCTCCTTAACCGTTCATTTCTTTATGTTTTTTTCTGCCGCACCGCCTCTCGCCAGACGGCCGCCCCTAAACCACTATATGTTGTGTACGAACTGAAACTTCGAACTAATTCTAGTGGCTAGATTTGGAGAGTGCAATAGCTTTTGAAGGTTTTTTTACGGCCTAGTAATTACTTGCGAAACCGCGCCGACCTGCTTGTTGCAGAAAGGAAAAGGTTGATTAAAAAATGAGCAGAAAAACACCGGAAACGGCGTCAAATCGGGCTTCCGGCGTTGGCGCGTTGCGCCGCAGCAAGACAGTGCCAGAAGGTAAATCTTGAACCGCCGGCGACGTAAAGGACGTGAAAGAAAGTCCAAAATCGCAAAAGCCCGTTACTTATCGGCAGGTCTTACCGCTACGGCAGGCCACGGGTATTCAGGCAGTATTTTCGATTTTCCCGGGCGTACGCATCAAAGAGGGTATTGAATCGAACCCTTGGCAGTTAAGGGTCTATCAGCAGCTCCCGGTAACGCGCCCAGTCGAATGACGGCCCGGGATCGGTCTTGCGGCCCGGGGCGATGTCGGAATGTCCGACAATGTCAGCGATCGCATACTTCGCTTTAAGCAGCCGCGTCAGTTCAGCAAGGCGCGCGTACTGCCGGTCTTCGAACGGCACGTCGTCGGCGCCTTCGAGTTCGATACCCAGCGAAAAATCATTGCAACGGCTGCGGCCCCGCCAATTCGATTCGCCGGCATGCCAGGCGCGCCTGCCGCACGACACGAATTGAATAAATTCGCCGTCGCGCCGGATCAGAAAATGTGACGAAACCTTGAGGCCGGCGATCGCGCGGAAATAAGGGTGCTCACCGGGATCAAGCTTGTTAGTAAATAGATCTATGACGCCCGGCCCGCCGAACTGGCCCGGCGGCAGACTGATGTTATGAATGACCAGAAGCTCGATCTTGGCGCCGGCGGGTCGTTCGTCGCAGTTGGGCGATGGTATATAGCGCGCACCCGGCAGTAATCCGTCGGAGTCGATTTGCATCTACACTTTCGCGCCGCGCGTGAGGCGTAAGGCGTCAGGCGTGAGGAGAAAAAAGCGCTCAGGCAATACGTCCTCACTTCTCACGCCTCACACCTCACTAATTTATTCCCAGCCGCTCCATGCGGTAACGCAGAGCGCGAAAAGTGATGCCGAGCAACTTGGCCGCGGCAGTCCGGTTGTAACGAGTCTGATCGAGCGCCTTCAGGATTGCCTGCTTTTCGACGCTATCGAGGTGCTCCTGCAGCGGCAGGCTCGATCGATCGCTGGCGTTCGCTGCTACGTCGCCGGTGGCCGGCGGCGTAAGCTGCAAATCGTCTTTCTCGATCTGGTCCCCCGCGCACAGCGCGAGTGCGCGCTCGAGAATGTTTTCCAGCTCGCGCACGTTCCCCGGAAATGCGTAGTCGCACAGTGCGGCGACCGCCGCAGGCGCGAGCGCCGGCACTTTTCGCGCGGCGTCGCCGGTGACGCTTTTGCGCAAGATCTCGCGCGCGAGCACCGGTATGTCGTCGCGCAGTTCGCGCAATGCCGGCATGCGCAACTCGATGACATTGAGCCGGTAATACAGGTCCTGGCGAAATTTGCCATCCTTCACGGCATCGGCGAGATGACGGTGGGTCGCGCTGATGATGCGCACGTCGACGTTCTCCTCGCCGGTTGAACCGACCTTGCGCACTTTTTTCTCCTGGATCGCACGCAACAGCTTGACCTGCATCTGGATCGGCAGATCGGCAACCTCATCAAGAAACAGCGTGCCGCCATTGGCGGCCTGGAAAAACCCCTCCCGGTCCTGGTCGGCGCCGGTAAAGGCACCTTTCTTGTAGCCGAAAAATTCGCTTTCCATCAGATTTTCGGGAATGGCGCCGCAGTTGACCGGCACGAACGGCGCCTCGCAGCGCGGGCCTTTGAGATGCATCAGCCGGGCCCCCAGCTCCTTGCCGCAGCCCGACTCGCCGCTGATGTGGACCGGCGCCTGGCTACGCGCGAGCTTGTCGATCATGTCGCGCGTTTGCTGCATGAGCGCGGAGTCGCCGAGCAACACCGGGAAAGCGCCCGCCTCCGCGTCCTTCTCGCCGCCTCGTTTCGACTGGCTGGTCCGCGGCAATTTCAGCGCCGAGCGCACCAGGGCGCGCAACTGGTTAAGGGAAACCGGCTTGGCAAGGTAGTCGAACGCGCCCGCCTTCAACGCGGCGACGGCATTTTCGGCGCTGCCGTGCGCCGTGATGACCGCCACCGGCGTGCTCGCATAGTGCAGGCTCACGTGCTCCAGCAATTTCAAACCATCGCCATCGGGCAAGCGCATGTCGGTCAGGCACAGGTCATAGCCGTGTTTTTGCATTAACTGCGTCGCCTCGAACTCGCCTGCCGCGCAATCGGTATCGAGCCCCATGCGCTGCAAGGTGAGGCTCAACAACTCGCGGATATCGGCTTCGTCGTCGACGATGAGAACCCGGCTTTTTTGCATTATTACCTCGTGACTCCCTGACATAACACGGTAAACTGCGCGCCCGCCGGCGTTTCGACAAATTCCAGCGTCGCCTCGTTGGCCTCGCACACTTCGCGCGCGATGTAGAGCCCGAGCCCGGTGCCGCTGCCGACCGTGGTAAAAAACGGCTCGAACAACTGGTTGCGCAATGCGAGCGGAACGCCCGGACCATCGTCCACCACGTCCAATTTTACAACACTGCCGCCGCCGATCAGGTCGGCCGCGATGCGAATGCTGCCCGCCACGCCGCGACAGTGGCGCAACGCGTTGCGGCACAGGTTCCACATCACCTGATTCAGATGGCTGCGATCGAACCAGACTTCCGGATCGGCCGCCAGTTCGAGGACGATCAATGACTGGGGCTTTTTTTCAATCTGGCAGAATTGCTCGGCAAAAGTCTTCAGGTAGTCGCCAACCCTGAACACTTCGCGGTGCGCGCGCTCGCCGCGATTCAACTTGAGGACATCGTTAACCATGCGATCGATCCGGCTGGCGTTGTCATGCACTATGGTCAGCAGCCTCGCCATCGTATCGTTGAGCGCGGGCTCTTCCTGCAGGAGCTCGGTGGCGTGACTGATCGCGGACAGCGGATTTCTGACCTCGTGCGCAATGTTGGCGGTAAGCCGGCCGAGGGCCGCCAGCTTCATCTGGCGCGCCTGCGCCTGCACCCGCGTCATATCTTCAAGAAAAATGACCGCGCCCACGTTGCGGCTGCGACCGACCGGCACGAACCGCGCGCTGATCTTGTTGTTCTGCACCACCGTACTCATGGGATTGAAGCCGGCAACCGGATTCCTGCGCCATTCCAGGAGCCGGTGCGCGAGCGCGGGCGCATAGTCCTTCAGATTCTGCTCACGACGCTGCTCGCGCAGAGGGCCCAGCATTTCCTCGGCGCGTGCGTTGTGTTGGCGAATCAACCCGTGTTCGTCGACCACCAGCACGCCGTCCTGCATGTCCTGAATCACGAGCTGGCTGACTTCCGCCATGCTCGCAAGGTCGATCTCGCGTTGCGCCACCAGTTGCTCGGTTGCAACCAGATAGCGGGCAAGCGTGTGCGCCACCCATGCCGTCGTGAAATAGCCGATGCTGAGGAATCCGGCCTGCACGTACTGCGTCGTCGGCCCGAAATAATAGAGCACTTGCACCGTGTTTTCGATCAGGACCGCGATACTGGCCAGCGCGGCGTAAAACAACGTGAGGCGTCCACGGCTGATAAGCCCCGCGGCGGCAAGCCCGGATAGCAGCAAGAGACCGAGCCCGCTCGAGATGCCGCCGCTCGCGTACATCAACACCACGATAAAAATGATGTCTGCGCCGACCTGGATGCCGAGTTGCAAATGAAAGTGCCGGCGCCACGCAATCACCCCGAAGCAGGTCAGACTGAACATCACGTAAGCAGCAGCGGTGTAGACGAACAACTCGAAATCCAGCGAGCCGAAGGTAAGCTGGCGTCCGAAGATGGCGGTGACCGACAACAGCAGGAGCGCCACGATGAAACGGTAGCCGTTGAAGAAAAACAGCGACCGCCAGTAGGAGTCCGGCGGATCCGCGGAAAGTGCGGCGTGACTCACTGCGAGCCGCGCCGGTTCAGGCCGCGTTGCGAACGACAGGGCGGGCATGGTTCAGCGATGCAGCCGCAGATGCTCTTGACTGCAGAAAAATTTCTCGTTGCTCGTTTGGCTCTCGCTGCGCGGCAGATGCACGCCGCAATGCGCGCAACGCACCATGTCTTCCGGCGCCGCCGCACGCGGCGGACGTTCGCGCAGCTTCGACTTGCGGAAGGCCTTGAACACCACCCAGGCGAGCGCAATGGCCACGACCAGGAAAATCAGTTTACCCAAGACTTGCTCCCGCCATCCGCTGGCTCGAGAAAAACCCTAGTTTGCATCACGCGCCGTCACCCGTCGAGGCAGCGCTTCACGTTGCGAGGGTGAATTTTTGCCGAGTCCGGCCCAGGGTGCGACTAACAGGCGGTCCGCGCAGTGTTGGCGCGGCAGCCGGCAGGCTTGCGCGCCGCAGGCGTTCCCGTGCCGCAACGGAAACAACGCCGCGCCGGCAGCGGGTGTGGTTGACCAAAATGGTCGGGGTGAGAGGATTCGAACCTCCGACTCCTGCGTCCCGAACGCAGTACTCTACCAGGCTGAGCTACACCCCGATTTGCTGCGCTCCAACTA
>JAYVME010000015.1:0-6404 GCA_043759115.1 Betaproteobacteria bacterium
CTTGTCCAGGGCCTGGCGTTGCAAGCCTTGCTGTATTTGCGCTTTGACTTCGTCGATCGGCGGGAATTTCATGGCACGCTCGTCGTCGACGCGGATAACGTGCCAGCCAAAATTGGTCTGCACCGGCGTGTCGGTCATCTGGCCTTTTTTGAGTTTCTTCAGCGCGTCGCTGAATTGCGGGACGTAACGTCCGCCCGGCGCCCAGTCGAGATCGCCGCCTTTGTCCTTGGATCCGGGATCCTGGGATTTCTGCGCCGCGATCTTCTCGAAATTTCCGCCTTTCTTGATCTGCGCGATGATTTGCTTCGCCTCGGCCTCGTCCTTCACCAGGATATGGCGCGCCTTGTATTCCATGTCGCCGGCTTGCGCCTTGGCGCGCTCGTACTCGGCTTTCACCAAGTCATCGCCGACCGGGTTGTTTTTTACATAGTCCTGTATATAGGCGTTGACCAGCACTTCCTGCCGGTTGAGTTCAACCTGCATCACGAAATCGGGATTTTTATCGAGCCCTTTCTTGACCGCCTCCTGCGCCAGCAGTTCGTTGCGGATCAAGACCTCGCGAACGCGGTTGCGTAATTCGGGCGTATCCGGCTGGCCTTGCGCGGCGTTGGACTTGATGACGAAATCGGCGCGGCTTTGCGGAATTTCCTTGCCGTTGACTTTTGCGACGGCGGCGGATTGCGCGTGGCTCGTCGCAACCACCAATGACAGCGCGACAGCCAGCATAAGAACAGACGGGATAGGCATTATTTTTATCATGATTTCCTTGGTTGAATATTAAATTTCGTCAGGAGTATACGCCTTGATCGACAGCGCGTGAATCTCGCGTTCAAGCATCTCGCCCAGCGCCGCGTGGACCATCCGATGACGCGCCTGGCTCGATTTTCCCTCGAATGCGGGGGAGACGATAATGAGCTGGAAATGTCCACCGCCACCCTTGGCGCCCTCGTGTCCCGCATGCTTTTCGCTGTCATCGATCAATTCGACGCTGTCCGGGGACAGTATCGCGAGCCTTTGCTCGATCCGTTCCAGTGTATCTTTCATTTGGCTTGTCCGTCATCCATGTGTTTGGCCAGCAGCAGCGCCTGCAGTACGGCGAAAACCAGCATCAATCCCATGCCGCCGAACAGTTTGAAATTGACCCACGTATCCGTCGAATAATTGAACGCAACGTAGAGGTTCAGTACGCCCATGACCGAAAAAAACCCGGCCCAGCTCAACAGCAGCTTGCGCCACACGACATCCGGCAGCGTCATTTGCTTCTCCATCATCGCCTTGATCAGGTTTTTGTGGAACGCGAATTCTGCAACGAGCAAGGTTATGCCGAACAGCCAGTAGAGCACCGTTGGTTTCCACTTGATGAAGGTTTCATCGTGCAAGAGCAGCGTCGCGCCGCCGAAGACGACGATCACCGCAAGGCTTACCCACAGCATGTTGTCGACTTTGCGGTGGCGGAACCACACCCAGCCGATTTGCACGAAGGTGGCGCCCATGGCGACCGCCGTGGCGGCATAAATGCCGACGAACTTGAACGCGACAAAAAACAGGATGACCGGAAAGAGGTCGAACAGGAATTTCATAAGGCGCTGATTATCGGGCGTTGGCGCTGTCTTGTCCATGTGGCGAAGGCGGCACGCCGCCGCGCGGCGGTCAATCCTTGTCGAATTTGAGCGACGCCGAGTTGATGCAGTAGCGCAGCCCGGTGGGTTGCGGACCGTCGTCAAACACGTGCCCGAGATGGGCGTCGCAGCGCTTGCAAACCGCTTCGGTGCGGCGCATGAAAAAACCGTTGTCCTCTTCGGTGCCGACGTTTTCGGCAACCGCCGCCTGCCAGAAGCTCGGCCAGCCCGTGCCGGAGTCGAACTTGTGATCGGAACGGAAGAGTTCGTTATCACAGCATACGCAGCGGTAAATGCCCTGGTCGTGATTATCCCAGTAGGCGCCCGCGAAGGCGAGTTCGGTGCCTTGCTCGCGCGCGACGTGGAACTGCTCGGGCGTCAGTGCCTGTTTCCATTCCTGCTTGGTTTTGACGATTTTATCGGGCATGGGTAATCTCGTGAGGGTGGGTTGGCGTCTGGCCTGGCGTTCCTTAGAAGCCATCTCAAAAACAAAATGCAACCGCACTGTTTTGAAATCGCTTCTTAGTCAGTCGACCTTACCCGATATTACACCAGGCATCGCTTATAACGACTGGCGCTTACGCGGGACTCGTCAATTCGAGTCGCAAATCGCCTTTTTTAATATAGACGCGGCCGGCGCGCGGTCGTTTGGCGAGCTCCCGCAACAAGCGCACGATGGGTTTATCGAAATAATAGCCGGTTTGCATCGGTCCCGCCGCCAGCATGTCATCAACCTGCGACCCCGCATAGAGATAGCGCAGCAGCCGTTCCTCGTCGGGGAGGGTTGGGTATTTTTTGCGCAGGGCGGGCACCGCCGGCGCCAGCGGTTGTGGCGTGAGCGCGATTTTGGGTGAGCCGTTGGCGACAATGCGGTCGAAGACGTTGGGCTCCACTGGCGCCAGCGGTTTGCCGTAATACCCGAGCGCGTATTTCTTGACTTCGTCGGGCACTGTTTTGTAGCGTTCACCCTGCATTACGTTGAGCACCGCCTGCGTGCCCACCAACTGGGAGAAGGGCGTCACCATCGCCGGCCAGCCGAGTTCGGTGAACACGCGCGCGGTTTCCGCCAGCACTTCACCGAATTTGTGCAGGAGGCCGGCCTGCTGCAGCTGAAACTTCATATTCGTGAGCATGCCGCCCGGCAACTGGTGCTCGTAATGAAACTGATCGTATTCCATCGGCACGCCGAGCGGCAGATTCTCCTGCTGCGCGACGGCGCGAAAGTGCGCGCCGACCTCGTCGACGAGCCGGTCGTCGATATTGACCGCATAGCCCATGCTGCGCAGGTTGCGCGCCACGGTTTGGGTCGCCGGTTGCGCCGGCCCGTTGGCGAGCGGGGCGATCGAGGTCTGAATCTGCGTGACGCCGAGCCTGACGCCTTCGAGATAAACCAGCGGCGCAAGTCCCGTCATGCAATGGCTGTGCAGCTCGAGCGGCACCGAGCCTGTCACTTTGAGCATGGCGGGCACCAGCGTGCGTATGCGGTCGGGCGTCAAGAGGCCGCCCGGGTCCTTGATCATCATGACGTCGATGCCGGCGCGCGCTATCAGTTCCGCGGTCTTGCGCGCGAAAAATTCGTCGGTATGCACCGGACTCTGGCAGAACACAATCGAGCCGACGGACTCCATGCCGAGCTCCTTGACCTTGCGCAGGATGCCGACAATGTTGTCGAGGTCCGAGAGCGCATCGATTGCGCGCACGCGGCGGATGCCGTTTTTCGCCAGACATTCGAGCCACAGGTAGTTGACATCGTCGGGCTGCACGTCGAACGAGAGCAGGCTTTTGCTGCGCATCGCCGACTGCATTTTGGTGCGCGTTACGCGTTCGCGCATCAGGCGCAGCCGCTGCCACGGGTCTTCCTTCAGGTAGCGCACGCAGACATCGAACTGGATGGCGCTCATCAGGTCGATGGCTTCAAGGCCGATCAAATCCATTTTCTCCGCCACCGGCAGCATCATCGCGGTGGTCATACGCGTTGCCCACAGGCATTGGTGCGCGTCGCGCAGCGTGGTGTCGATAACTTTTATTTCAGACATGGTGGTCAGCCGTCGGGTTTGATAATGATGAGTATCTGGTCCTGTTCGACCATCGCTTCATTGGAGGCCGGAACGGCGGAAATGGTTCCTGCGACACCGGCCTTGAGCGTGCTGAAGAGTTTCATCACTTCGAACACGCCGACGGTGTCGTCAGGCTGCACGTGATCGCCGACCTCGGCATGCGGTTTTGCGCCGGGTGTCGACGCGCGATAAAAAGTGCCCATCGTCGGCGCCCGTATGGCCACGTGGCCCGGCGGAACATCAGTCTGCGGCGGAAGTTTCGTGACGGCTGCGGGGGCGGGCGGCGACGCGGGCTTTGCGCTCGGCGTATGTGTGCCGGCGGCGGGCGCGGCGCCGCCGCCGCGGCTCACCTGCAACTTCAATTCGCCGATTTCGAGATGGACGTCGCGTTCGCCCATCCCATCGATGATCTTGAGGATTTGCTGGACGTCGTCGTGGGTCAGTTCTGACATGATTAATTCCTCAACGATTCGTGCGGGTCACAGTACCTTGCCCGGATTCATCAGGTTGTTGGGGTCAAGCGCCGTTTTCACCATGCGCATGAGGTCAAGTTCGGTGGCATTCTTGTAGTGTGCGAGTTCACCGCGCTTGGATTGCCCGATGCCGTGCTCCGCGCTGATGCTGCCGCCGAATTGCTGCACGATGTCGTGTACGAGGCGGTTGACGTCCGTCATGGTGCGCGCAACGGTGTCGCTGCGCTCGCGACCGGGCACGAAGGCGTTGAAATGCAGATTGCCGTCGCCCAGATGACCGAAGCAGATGATGCGCACGCCGGGAAATCCCGCTTCCAGTGCGGCGCTGGCGGTTGCAATAAATTCCGGAATCCGGCTGACCGCCACCGCGATGTCATGGCGGTAGACCAGCCCTTCGTCTTTGGCCGCGTCGGGTATCGATTCGCGCATGCGCCACAGCGCTTTGCCCTGTGCCGCGTTTTCAGCGATGACCGCATCGTTAACCAGCCTGCGCTCGATACCGGCCGCCAGCGCCTGCTCGACCGTTTCGCGCAATGCGCCGTCGTCGCGCGCGCTCGTCAGTTCGGTCAGCACGTACCAGGCGTGCGATGACGCCAGCGGATCGCGCGTGCCGGGAATGCGGCGCACGACCATCTCGAGGCAATTGCGCGAAAAGAGTTCGAAGGCGCTGATGCCGTCGCCGCAATGCTCGCGCAACAGCGCCAGCAATTCGACCGCCCGTGCGGGATCGGTGATCCCGGCGAACGCGGTAACGTTGCCGTGCGGCCGGGGAAAGAGTTTCAGCACGGCCTGGGTGATGATGCCGAGCGTGCCTTCGGCGCCGACGAAGAGGTGCTTCAAGTCGTAGCCGGTGTTGTCCTTGCGCAAGCCCCTGAGCCCGTTCCATACGCGGCCGTCGGGCAGGACCGCTTCGAGGCCGAGCACGAGATCGCGCGTATTGCCGTAGCGCAACACGTTGATGCCGCCCGCGTTGGTCGAGATATTGCCGCCGATCAGGCAACTGCCTTCGCCGCCGAGACTTAGCGGAAACAAACGGTCGACATCGGCGGCGGCTTGCTGGATGTTGGCAAGTATGCAGCCCGCCTCGGCGGTCAGCGTGTTGTTGAGTGCGTTGACCTCGATGATGCGGTTCATGCGTCCCATCGCGATGACCACCGCGGTGCCGGTCGCATCGGGGGTTGCCGCGCCGCACATGCCGGTGTTGCCGCCCTGCGGCACGATGGGCGTGTGGGTTTCGGCGCACAGTCGCACGACCGCGGCGACTTCGGCGGTGGAGGCGGGTCGCACGACCGCTAGCGCGCGGCCCTGATAGAGCGCGCGCCAATCGCTAAGATAGGGCGCCATGTCGGCGGCAGCGGAGACGATGCCGCGCGCGCCGACGATGGCCGCGAGGCGTTGCTGCAGATCGCTTGCGGTCTCAAGCCGGGCATTCATCGTAGTTGACGCCTGGTGTCAGCTGCCCGGGACATTGTGAATTTCCGGAAAGAACAGGTCTTTCCAGGTCGCGGGTTTCTTCTTGATCGAGCCGACTTTGTGCATGAAATCCGAATATTTCATGGTGTTGTTTGGCACCAGGGTGTACTGCACCTGCGGGTTAGACACGATCTTGTACAGCCAGTCGACGGTGAGATTGGACTTGGTCTGCTCTATCCACATTTGCGTGGCGGCGCGCTTGTCCTTGTTGAGGATATCGGTGGCCTCCTGGAGCGCGGCGAGCACGGCCTTGTAGGTTTTGGGATTGGCCTCGCGAAATTTGCTGGAGGTCCAGATTACGGTGAAGGTGTGCGCGCCGCCCATCACGTCGAACGAATTGAGGATGGTGTGGATGCCGGGTTTTTCGAGTTGCTGGAACTGGAACGGCGGCACGCTGAATACGTTGTTGATCTCGCTGGCGCCGGAAAGCAGCGCAACGGTTGCGTCCGGCGGCGACATCGACACGGTGAAGTTGTCGAATTTGCTGTAATTCGCGTCGCCGAACATCTGCGCGGCGGCCATTTGCAGCGTCACTGCCTGCACCGAGGTTTTTATGCTCGGCACCGCGATGCGGTCTTTGTCGGTGAAATCGCGGATCGATTTTATGTTTGGGCTGCGCGAATTGAGCAGGAACGGCTGCGAGCTCAACGCCGACACTCCGCGCACTTCCTGCGGCGTGCCGAGGGTTTTTTCCCACAACGTGATCAGCCCGGGGACGCCGCCGGAAACGTAATCGACCTTGCCGGCGAGCAGTGCGTCGTTCATGAAGTTGGGGCCGTTGA
>JAYVME010000016.1:0-2683 GCA_043759115.1 Betaproteobacteria bacterium
GAATTCCTTCCGGGTGTTTCCCGGCGCATCGAAACCATCATGGACCGAGTGCAGGATGTTCCATCCCTTGAATCGGTCCTCCAGCTCACTCGGCCCGAACAAATAGTAGTTGCCGGGCTCGAACATGCCCATAAACGTGGTGCCTTCGGTCAGCACGTTGATGATCGCGAGGCCTTGCCCCGCCACGTGTTCCTGAATGTCGGCGAGCAATGCGAGGGCCTTTTCCCGCTGGAAGAACATCAGCAGCCCGATCGCTATGACCGTGTCGAATCGGCCGGTGATTTCGTAATTCCCGATATCGGCCAACACCGCTTCAATCGCGAGCTTCTCCGCCGACGCGGTTTTCTGAATTCGCTCGATCGCGGCGCTGCTCGCGTCGACCGCCACGACATTCGCGCCGCGCCGGGCCGCCTCGATACTCAGATTTCCCATGCCGCATCCCAGATCGAGCGCGCGCCCACGCACGAACGGCAGGACGACTGTCTCGAAAGGATTCAGCGCAAAGTCGTTGTTCGCAACTTGCTTTTGAAATTGGGTGTCGAAAAAGGTAACGCTCTGGTTCGTGATCATCGCGGGACCTAAACGGGAGGTGCGTTGATTGAGATCAATGGGGTCGCCGGTCGCCAGGTTATGCCGGCCAAACGGCGGACAAGCAACAACGAAGTCTCGCGGCTAGCCATCATAGCGGAGGCTATATGAAGTTACTACTGATCCTCAATGATGCTCCCTACGGTATCGAACGCACCTATAACGGGCTGCGCATCGCGGGCGCGCTGGCGAAACGCGACGACGCGCAATTAAAGATATTCCTGATGGGTAACGCGGTAATTGCGGCGGTCAACGGGCGGAAAGTGCCGGCGGGTTACGCTGACCCGATTTACTTGCTTTGTTCCATAGTTTCGGTAGTTTTGTATAACTACCGAAACTATGGAACATCCAGGGGCAAGCCGAGGCGCCTGGCCGTTCCCACATCGCCTAAGCGGACGTGGCTTTTCTCTCTTCGAGGTCTTCCGCGATTTCGCGGAATTGTTCCAGCGCGGCTTCGATGCCATCGATGGTCTCGCGGTTGCGCGCTACGATTTGTTGTAATGAGACCGCATTGGGCCGCAAAGGGCATAACTTTTGGCTTTTGACTCAATCCCCGGGTTGGGCTAGTCTCCTCGTCCAGACCACTTGGGAACACCCCGTGCTTGCATTGGCGACAAAAGGCTCGCAGCTGATTGAGGAGACTAACCATCTGCTCAACAGTCTCCGGCATTTTTTGCCGAAGGACGACCTACGACTGCGCCGGCTGATGGCTGAAGCGGACAAATTGATGCACGCTGACCCGTGGGAGGCGCATACCGTCAAGGGAATGGTTTGCCAGTTGAATGGCGACTTCGAACGCGCTCTGCACCACATGGACAATGCGATCAAGCTTGCGCCGGGAAATCCCATAGGCATCGCGAATAAATCCAGCATCCTGATCAATTTCGGATTTTTTGCGGAGGCTCAAAAGTTTTACGCTAAGGTTGGCAGTCCGGCGGAGGGGAATTTTCCCGTGGCTACCCTACTCGGCTTCGGTGCCGGAGCGTTTTGTGAGATGGACAAGTTCATCGGCATTGCACGCAAAATGAAACTTGATCTAGCCGCGTTCGATGTTCACACAATAGAAAACGCCGCTAGACTGATGAACAAGCACGCTCTATCCGATGCCACCATGGCCGGGTTTCTGGATGTGGCAGGCGAAATCATGCGTGAAGAGGGCGTTGTCTTTTGCGAAATGCCCGAGGTATTCGCCTGGGACGCGTCCGATGACCCGGTGCTGTCGATTACCTACAAGTTGCCAGTAGACGCTTATCGCGCGGAGGAACTTGACTGCGAGTTGGCGACGCGGTTGGTTGATCGGTTCTCACAGATTCCATCGTTTCTTTCCGTGAGTTTTGCATCAGGACTTGCCGAATCGGATGAGCGTTACCCCGCACGAGCTGTTTCAGCTAGCGTCTGACCTTCATCAAGCCGCGACCTCCGAGGTTCAATATCGGAACGCAATTGGTCGCGCGTATTATTCCTGCTATCACCTCGCTCGCGAATTTCACGACAAGCTGCCAAGTCCCGGACAGCCGCCAGCCGGCTCCGTTGGCAACCACGCCGAGTTGGCCCATCGCTTGCTGAATCCGACGATTCCGAATGTCGATCCAAGATTCAGAGTTTCCCGCATCGTGGGCACGCGCCTGCAGGCTTTTCACGCGATAAGAGTGAAAGCCGACTATCGCCTAGACGCCGCCATCACAAAAAACGACTCCCGCGACGCGATTATCAAAGCAGCGGGAATCCGCGATCACATAATCGGCAAAGCACCTAAGTAGCCAGGTCTATTGCAGGCCGCACGCGGCGTCGCCCAACCGCAAATCTCGATTCTGACGGATCTACGCTCTTGTCCCCCAAGGGGACTTCCTCCGGGGCGTAACGCAGGCGACTCGCCTGCGCTATTTACTCACCGCGCGGGCGTTTTTCTCTTCGAGGTCTTCCGTGATTTCACGAAATTGCTCCAGCGCGGCTTCGAGGTCGTCGACGATCTCGCGGGCGATGATGTCCGGGGCGGGTATCCGTCAAGTCGTCTTCCGCAATCGAGGGCATACACCATCCTTTTGCGAAAGACGGGCCGCTCATGGTCAGCCACTTCGGCTCTGCCGGTCGAGTC
>JAYVME010000017.1:0-6389 GCA_043759115.1 Betaproteobacteria bacterium
AGCCTTCGCGCTCGCGGTGCCGCATGAAGACGCGCTGCGCATCCGCGACGACGTTGGTTTCTTCCAGGCGGTGCGCGCAGTGCTCGCGAAGAGTACGCCCGGCGACAACAAGACCGACGAGGACCTCGATCACGCGATTCGGCAGATTGTGTCGAAATCCGTGGTATCCGACGAGGTGGTCGACATATTCGCCGCCGCGGGACTCAAGAAACCGGACATCTCGATTCTGTCGGATCAGTTTCTCGCCGAAGTGCAGAACATGCCCCAGCGCAATCTTGCGGTCGAACTGTTGCGCAAGCTGTTATCAGGCGAAATCAAAACACGGTCGAAGAAAAACATCGTGCAAGCACGTTCTTTCCGGGAGCTTCTCGAACAAGCGATCCGCCGCTATCAAAATCGTGCGATTGAGACCGCACAAGTCATCGAAGAACTAATTCAACTCGCCAAAGACATGCGGAAAGCATCAGCCCGCGGCGAGGAATTAAACCTCTCGGATGACGAGTTAGCGTTCTACGATGCGCTTGAAGTCAACGACAGCGCGGTAAAAGTATTGGGAGAACCGACACTGAAAACAATTGCCCGCGAATTGGTTGAGACTGTGCGCAAAAATGTCACGATCGATTGGACGGTGCGTGAAAACGTGCAAGCGCAGCTCAGAGTGATCGTGAAGCGCATCCTGCGCAAGTACGGCTACCCACCGGACAAGCAGGAAAAAGCGACGCAGACCGTTCTCGAACAAGCTGCGCTGCTGAGCGCGGAATGGGCGATGGCTTGATGCACTGTCGATCTCAACCAACAGTTTCGCGAGATTGCAGACGGCTTAATTGAAACTCTGAGGCCTTCTCTCAGTGTTCTCTGCGGGCTCAGTGCGAGTCAATCTTCGTCGCCCGAAATGAAGCCAATGCACCGCGTCTGTCGGCACTCGCGTTCCGCCTCCAGCCTGTCGAGATAGTCGAGAAGGGCTTCTGATAGTGCCGACTCCGGGCCGCACATACGGCGCAGTTCGCGTTTGCGCTCGCAACTGCGCCACACCGCTTCGTCTTCGTTGAAGCGCTGGACCAGTTCGCCGGTGTCGATGACTTGTTTCATGAGACTTTGATCTCGTATCCGTTCTTGACTTTGCATCTGTCTAACAGACACCGTAACGTTTCATCGAGCCTGCTCGTCTCGATCGCGCGCTGCGCTTACTCACACCTCCTCAATAATGAAAACGGCACTGCGCGATTTGCAGCACGCCGGCTGCGACCCGATAAACCAGGCGATGCTCGCGGTTGATGCGCCGGGACCAGAAACCCCTCAGATTGCGCTTCAACGGTTCAGGCTTCCCCAAGCCGGAAAACGGATGACGCTGAATATCTTCGATCAACGTATTGATTTTGTCGCGCACGCGAACATCGCTGCGTGCCCAGTGAAGATAATCCTGCCAGGCGCCGGGCGCCCAGACGATACTCACCGGATCAGCTTGTGCGCCCGGCCGCGGGCCGCCTTCAGGTCGCGCGCCGCCTTGGCCAGCCGCGCGGCGTTCTTCGGGCTCGACAACAGATAGTCCGTTTCGACATAGCTGTTGTAATCGTCAAGCGATATCAGCACGGCCGGCTTGCCGCGCTGGCGGGTGATAATCAGCGGACGATGGTCGTCGTTGACCTTGTCCATGGCCTCGGCCAGTTTGGCGCGCACAGCGGTATAGGAGATCACGTCCATGGTTAACCTGTACAGGTTTAGGTACAGGTCGGATATTAGCACAAGCTGCCCTGCGCGATGCCGATGCCCAGATCGAGATCGTAACCGCGCTTCTTCCACGCCGCGCGCAGTGGTGCGAATTGCACGGCGATTTGATTCAGATCAATTGCGCGTCCGGACGCGAGAGCGTAGCATGGTGGCACTCTTACAGAAGGCGTACTCAATGACGCAGCGCTGCCGGCGATTTTTTCCGTCGCGACTAGACCGCCGCTCGTGGCTGCGGACGGCACGTCTGGTTTGCGCGCTCGCATCGTTATCCGCGTTGACTGCCTGCTTTCCGCTCGCCGGTGTGCTGGGACTCGGCCCGTCCACCGTTCAGCTTGCGGCCCAGGTCGACCAGCTTAAACTGATGGCCGACGGCGCCAGTTTCGCGGGCTCCGGCAAGACCATTACCGACCACGCGATATCAATTGCCACCGGTTACGACTGCGCGCTCTCGAATGCGGTAAAGAGCGAGCAGGTGTGCGCTGCCGTGTGCCGTTAGAAAACCATCGTTTCCCCAGGTTATGCGCCGGCTGCAATCGTCGCAGCGCACGCGGGCATCCAGCCTGCGGTGAATTTGACGATGGTTGCCACCGGTTCAAGTGTGCACGCAACCCGCTGCTGGCGACGAACTGACTGATCATGCCCCGGGTTCTGGGAGTGCTCGGCGGCATGGGGCCGCTGGCGACCGTCGATTTCCTGCATAAGCTGATCGAGGAAACGCCGGCCGCGCGCGATGAGGATCATATACCGGTCATCGCGTGGTCGGTGCCGCAGATACCCGAGCGTCCGGCCGCCATCACCGGCAACGGCGAGTCGCCACTGCCCGCATTGCTGGACGGCATACGCACGTTGAAGCAGGCCGGCGCGGTGGCGATTGCGATTCCCTGCAACACCGCGCATTACTGGTACGACGACATGGTGCGCGACGGTGGACTGCCGATCATCCACATTGCTGACGCCGCACTCGCCGAACTCGAAGCACGGCGCATCACCGGCAAAACCATCGGCCTGATCGCCACCAAAGGCACGCTCGCCGCCGGCTTTTTTCAGCAGCGGCTGGCGGCGCGCGGTTTTCAACACATCACCAACAGCGATGCGGACATCAGTGAACTCGTGCTGCCGGCGATCGTGCACGTCAAACGCAACGAACTCGATGCCGCGGCAGCACTCCTCGAAACCGCGGTCGACAGGCTTATGGCCGGCGGCGCGGCCGGCGTGATACTCGCATGCACCGAAACACCGGTGGTGCTCGATCGATTGCCGCCTGCACTCGCCGCGCAATGCGTCGACGCCACGCGCGCGCTCGCGAAGGCGTGCGTGAAATGGTGGGGCCGAAGGCAGGAGCGAGGATTGAGGACTGAGGACTGAGGACTGAGGACTGAGGACTGAGGACTGAGAGGACTGAGCGCTGAGGTTTCACGATTCGGGATTCAAGGATTCAGGATTCAGAAAAAGACGAATCTAAAGCGAAGCGCACCTCAGTCCTCAGTCCTCAATCCTCAGTCCTCAGTCCTCGCTCCTCAGTCCTCGCTCCTCAGTCCTCGCTCCTCAGTCCTCGCTCCTCAACGGCTGCCCATAACTATCATGGCGTTATGGCGACTCCTGGCCATGGCATGCGGATTGCCTAACAAGGGAGCAGCCAACGGCGCCGGGGCGCCGGGACAATACGGTTACCCTACTGGACAAGCACAAACCGTTGGGCTAGATTGTGCCTCCCGATGCGCGGATTCTGCTGATTGCATTGGCAAAACGAACGATTCAAAAACCAGTTTTTCAGGAGAAACACATGAACCGTATTTCCAAACTGTTACTGGCGATTGCCGCATTTGCGCTGTTTGCCGCACCGGTGGCCGCGCAGGACGGCACGTTGAAGAAAATCAAGGACACCGGCGTCGTCAAGATCGGCAACCGCGACGCCTCGATCCCGCTCTCCTATCTTGACGACAAGCAGCAACCGGTCGGCTACGGCGTTGATATTTGCATGAAAGTCGTCGATGCCATCAAAGCCGAACTCAAGATGCCCAACCTCAAAGTCGAGTTCGTGCCCGTGACTTCGCAGACGCGCATTCCGATTCTCACCGGCGGCAACATCGATCTCGAGTGCGGTTCGACGACCAACAGCATGGAACGCCAGAAACAGGTTGCGTTCGCGCCGACCTACTTCATGACCGGCACCAAGATCGTCGTCAAGAAGTCCTCCGGCATCAAGGGCTATGACGATCTGAAAGGCAAGACCGTGGTCTTCACGTCGGGCACCACCAACGAGCGCGCGATGAAAACCTATAACGACGAGCATAAGCTTGGCATCAATTTCATCCCGTCGAAGGACCACGCCGAATCCTTCCTGTCGGTTGAAACCGGCCGCGCGGCCGCGTTCCCGATGGACGACGTCATTCTTTACGGCTTGCGCGCGAGCGCGAAGAATCCCGGCGACTACGATGTCATCGGCCAATTCCTGTCCGACGATCCGTACGGGATCATGATGCGCAAAGACGACCCGGCGTTCAAGAAAGTCGTCGATAACGCGGTCATGGCCCTCTACAAGAGCGGCGAGATCAACAAGATCTACCACAAGTGGTTCGAGTCGCCGATCCCGCCGAAAAACGTCAACCTCAACATGCCGATGTCGGACGCGCTCAAGGAGCTCGTGAAGAACCCGAGCGACCGCGGCGTGGACGCCTGCGGCAGAATGAAGTGCTAGGACGAATTCTTTAACGGCTTAAGTTACATCGGGGGACCCTGGGGTTCCCCGATTTTTTTGTACGCGGCATTCATATAAACTTAAACCACCATGGACTTCAGCGTATTTCTGCAGCCGGCGTTCTCCGGCGGCGGCACCTACCTGGACTGGATAGTGTCCGGCATGAAGTGGACGCTTCTCGTGTCCGTCCTCGCCTGGATCATAGCGTTTACCGTCGGCTCGATACTCGGCGTGATGCGCACCGCGCCGCTCGCCCTGTTGCGCGTCCCCGCCACCCTCTACGTCGAGATCTTCCGCAATATCCCGCTGCTCGTGCAGATGTTCATCTGGTACTTCGTGCTGCCGGAGATCGCGCCCAAAAGCGCGGGCGACTGGCTGAAGACGCAAATGCCGATGCCCGAGTTCTGGAACGCGGTGCTGTGCCTCGGCTTCTACACGGCGTCGCGGGTGGCCGAACAAGTCCGCTCCGGTATCCAGTCGATCCCAAGGGGCCAGACCGAGGCCGGGCTCGCGATGGGACTGACGCGGCCGCAGGTCTACCGGCATGTGCTGCTGCCGATGGCGTATCGCATCGTCATCCCGCCGCTCACCTCTGAATTTCTGACCATCTTCAAGAATTCCTCGGTCGCGCTGACCATCGGCGTGCTCGAACTCACCGCGCAGGCGCGCCAGATTTCCGAATACACCTACCGCACCTTCGAAGCATTCACCGTCGCCACCATCGTCTATGTGCTGATCACGCTTACCGTAACCGTGGCCATGCAGATGCTGGAGAAACAAGTGCGGGTCCCGGGTTATATCGGCAGCGCCGGAAAATAGCCGCCATGTTCAGCAATTTTGATTTCGATGTCATTCAGCGCGCGCTGCCCTACATGGGGCAGGGCATGGTATTTTCCCTCGGGCTGACATCGCTGTCGATGATCGGCGGCATCTTCCTCGGCACGCTGCTCGCCCTCATGAGACTCTCGAGCTTCAAGGCGCTCAATGTGCCTGCAAGCGGCTACGTCAACCTGCTGCGCTCGACGCCGCTTATTCTGGTGATTTTCTGGTTTTATTTTCTGGTGCCGATCGCGATAAAAAAACTCTCGGGCGATCCGTACGCCAGCGGCATCGGGCCGTTCTACTCGGCGCTGATCGCGTTCACGATGTTCGAAGCGGCGTACTACTGCGAAATAATACGCGCCGGCATCCAGAGCGTGCCGCGCGGCCAGGTTTACGCCGGCTATGCGCTCGGCCTGACCTACGGCCAGGCGATGCGGCTCGTGATCCTGCCGCAGGCGTTCCGCAATATGGTGCCCATTCTGCTCACGCAGGGCATCATTCTCTTTCAGGATACGTCGCTGGTATACGTGGTCGGGCTCACGGATTTCATGGGCGCGGCAAGCAAAGTGGCGCAACGCGACGGGCGGCTCGTCGAGATGTATTTGTTCGCGGCGCTTATTTATTTCATTTTCTGTTACTCCGCTTCGTACGTCGTCAAGCGCTTGCAGGCGCGCTACAACGTCGGGCGCTAAGCCTTGGCTTTTAGGACTCTTCATGATCGAAATCAAAAATATCAGCAAGTGGTACGGCGACTTCAAGGTGCTGACCGACTGCACCACCCAAGTCGAAAATGGCGAAGTGATCGTCGTCTGCGGGCCATCCGGCTCGGGCAAATCGACGCTGATCAAGTGCGTCAACGGCCTCGAGCCGTTTCAGCAGGGGGATATCCTGGTGGACGGAATTTCAGTGGGCGCCGCGGGCACCGATCTGCCGAAGCTGCGCGCGCGCATCGGCATGGTATTTCAGAATTTTGAACTGTTTCCGCATATGAGCGTGATCGACAACATTTGCCTGGCGCAGGTCAAAGTGCTCGGCCGCTCCACGGATGATGCAAAAGAGAGGGCACTGAAACTTCTCGACCGCGTCGGCCTGAAAGAGCAGGCGCCCAAATTCCCCGCGCAGCTATCCGGCGGCCAGCAGC
>JAYVME010000018.1:0-2682 GCA_043759115.1 Betaproteobacteria bacterium
CTGCTTGACGTTGACTTCTTTCGTCAGCGCGTTCGCAAACACGCCCGACGGCTCGAACTGGCTCGCGTTGAGATGCCCGACTTTCGCGCTGATCGCCGGGTTCAGGTAATGGCAGTGCAGATCGATGCGCAGGCTGCGGCCTTTGCGGTCGCGCACGACCTTCGTCGAGGCGGCCGGGCGCGCTTTAGCAATACTCTTGGTCGCGCCTTTGCGCAAAAGCAACGCGGGACGATGGCGATGCGTGGAATCGTTACAGCCGGGGGTGCAGGTGAACATCATTTTGGAATTTCCTTCTGGCGAAAAATTACGAATCTCATTGCAAGATACAATAATTGCTGCCGATTATAGTTGTGAAAGAGTGAAGGCGTGAATGAGTGAACACCCCCTCTCTGGCCCTCCCCCTTGGCGAAGGGGGAGGGAATCTTTCACTCCTTCACTCATTCACTCCTTCACGCGTGTTCGAGCACCGCTAGAAGACGCCCAGGTGCTGCGTGATGAGCGCCTCGTTATCGCGCACTTCGGCAGCGGCGCCCGCGAATACGACGCGGCCGGTGTTCAGCATCACCACGTCGTCGGCGAGATCGAACGCGAGCTTGATGTTCTGCTCGACGAGCACGATCGACTGGCCCTCCGCCTTCAAGCGCGCAATGGTGCGCCCGACTTCGGCGACGATCAAGGGCGCCAGCCCCTCGGATGGCTCGTCCATCAACAGCAGGCGCGGGTTACCCATCAGCGCGCGCCCGATCGCGAGCATCTGCTGCTCGCCTCCCGACAATGAGCCCGCATGCTGGGCGAGCCGCTCCTGCAAGCGCGGAAAAAGGTCGCACACGCGATCCAGCGTCCACCGCTTATCGATGCCTTTGCGCGATTGTTGCGCGACGAGCAGGTTCTCGCGCACGGTAAGCGTCGGGAATATGCGCCGCCCCTGCGGCACGAAACCGATGCCCTTGCGCGAAATCGCCTCCGGCGCCAGACCGGTGATCGACTCGCCGAAGAGCCGGATGTCGCCGTCGCGCGGCGGCAGAAAGCCGATAATAGTGCTCATGCAGGTCGTCTTGCCCGCGCCGTTGCGGCCAAGTAACGCAAGCACGCGCCCGGGGCTGACGGCGAACGACACGTCGTGCAGCACGTGGCTGTCGCCGTAAAGCGCGTTGATGCCGCTTAATGCCAGCGCGTCAGTCGCCGACTCAGTTGCCAAGATAGACCTCGCGCGTTTTCGGATCGGCAACAACGGCGCTGCGCGTGCCCTCGACGATCACGCTGCCGTAATGCAACACGGTGATGTTCTCGGCGAGATCGAGCGCGGTGTCCATGTCGTGCTCGATCATGACTACGGTGGTCTCGCGCGGAATCTCCGCGATGAGCTGGCTGATCGAACCGCGCTCCTCGCGCGACAATCCGGCCAGCGGCTCATCGAGCAGCAGAACCTTCGGCTTCTGCGCGAGCGCCATCGCAATTTCGACCCGCCGCTTTTCGCCGTACGACACCACGCTCAACGGCCGCTGCGCGAGATTTTCGAGACCGACCCGCGCCAGCACGGCGCGCGCTTCCGTATAGAGATGCTTTTGACCGTCGAGCGAGGCGAACATGTTCCAGCGCGCTTTCGTCATGCCCAGCAGCGACAGCGCAACGTTGTGTTCGAGCGTGTCGTGCGCGAACAGCGTGATGATCTGGTAGGTACGCGCGAGCCCGCGCTGCGCGCGCTGGTGCGGCCGCATGCGCTGCACCTCTTCACCGAAGAGATGAATGGTCCCGCCATCGCGCTTGAGGTCCCCGGTGATCAGGTTGAAAAGTGTGGTCTTGCCCGCACCATTGGGCCCGATGATAAGCCGGCGCTCGCCCGGCATGACTGTTAGTGTCACGTTGTCCATCGCAGGCAGCCCGCCGAACGATTTTTTGAGTCCGCGAATGTCGAGTGCCGCGATCATTTGTTCCGCCAGCGCGCCCACAGGCGGCGCACGCCCGGCACCAGGCCGTCGGGCATGAAGATCACGATCACGATGAACACAAAACCGAGCAGCATATTCCAGCGCTCGATGTACGCCGACACGTAATTCTTGAGCACCATCACGATCGCGGCACCGATCAGCGGGCCGGCGAGCGTGCCGGAACCACCGGCGATCACGGCGATCAAGCCTTCGGCCGAACTCGTGAGCGACAGCGACGTCGGATGTATGTACTTGTGGTAATACACGAACAACAGGCCCGACACCGCGCCCCAGAAGCCGGCGTAGACGAACGTGATCCAGCGGATCATCCACACGTCGTGTCCAAGCGCACTCATGCGCCGCGCCTGGTCGCGCGTGCCCTTGAGCGCCGCGCCGAATGGGGAACCGACAAACCGCGCCATCAACCACAGCGCGACCACCGTGATCGCCAGCGCGAAAAAATAAAACGCCACCGGCTGATCGAGGCTCACGCCGAACGGCGCCGGTCGCGTGAGGCCGCGCAACCCGTTGTCGCCCTCGGTCACCGCCACCCAGCGGTAGGCGGTGCCCCACAGCACCTGCGAAAGGGCCAGCGTCAGCATCAGAAACCCGAGACCGGTCGCGCGCAGCGCGATCAGCCCGAACAGTCCCGCCATCACCGTCGTTGCGATCAGCGCAAGCGGCGCGGTGATCCAGTGCGCGAGGCCGAACTTGAGAAAAATCCATGCCGACAAATACGCAGACACGCCGAGAT
>JAYVME010000019.1:0-2680 GCA_043759115.1 Betaproteobacteria bacterium
ACTTTGGAAGGCGACGCCACAACGGTTGGCTCCATAGTCTCATGGCCGTGGATTATTGCTGCTATTTTAACTTCATTTATGAATTAGAAATGGAATTACGTGAAACCGTGAGTGGGGCGTCGTTGGCCACCCCGATCAATTTGGCATTGCGCGCGCGCTCAAACTGAGCCGGGGATTGGTAACCCAAACTTGAATGCATCCGTGTCGTGTTGTACCAGCCCTCGATGTAGCCAAACACGCTGTGGGTCGCCTCGGCGCGAGTGGCAAAGTCCTGACCCTGCGTCTCTTCGACCTTCATCGAATGCCAGAAACTCTCCATCGGCGCGTTGTCGTAACAATTGCCGGTGCCGCTCATCGATTGGCGCATGGCGTGCGTGCTCAGCCAGGCACGCACCTCGTGACTGGCGCTCAGCACCAATTCAACCTCCAGCACACCCGGCGTCAATGCGATCGACCGCATCGGTCGCGGTCCCTGGCAGAATGCAAAAGGCGTGGTGATTGCGACCGACATCGAAAATCTGCACGGCCGCAACAACATCACCAAGCAAACCAACCTGACCGAAAAGGGCGCCGTCGTCAACGGCCGCGGCGATACGCCGAACACGCACGATATTCTGACCGGTTCGCAACGCAATGGGCTCGCATTTGCCGCGGGCGGCGACATGACGTGCGGCAACTGGACGAAGAGCGGCGCGGACGGTGCGGTGCAAATGGGTCATAGCGACCGCCAAGGTTTGACCGACGACGACGTCGCCCGGTCATGGAACTCCTCGCATGCGTCGCGCGGCGGTTGCAGTCAGCCCGCGCTTGTCAGCACGGGCGGCGCCGGGTTGTTTTACTGCTTCGCCATCAACTAGCGGTAACGCACCTCGAAAAAGCGGGGCCTGCGGGCCCCGTTTTTTCGCTGCGGTTGATATGCAATCGCGGGAACCGCAAAAAGAAACGGAACGGCGGGTGGAGGTTCCCGTTCGTCCCGAATCCGGTCGGGCTAGAGTAGTTGCCCGGCCCGCATCGCTCTATGGCGACGCTGCATCACTCGTCTGAGCGATGACTAAAGAATCTCACAAGTTAATTTCATCGGTTTTGATCAGGATCAAACGAACGCCAAAAATACGCCCACCCTGCGTTTCTTCCCGCTTCGTTAGTGCAGCGTGCGCACGGCCGGCGGCAGATCCGGTCCGACGTTGAGCATCAGCACGCGATGGCCGCGCATGACGATGCTACCCTTGAGGCGGTTGTTGCCGGTGTCGCTGTATTCGAAATCGTACGCGCGTTGCAGCTTGACGCGGCCGTCGTGATCGCGCACCGGTTTAAGATTTGAAATCGCCACGGTGTCGTCGAGCAGCATCAACCCGTCCGTGGTGCACGCAGCGCGCGCGGAGCGGACCGCAATCTCGCGGGCTTTCAGGCTGTCCAGCCACAGCCAGGCGATTGCCGCGAGGGCAAGAAGGCTGAATATTTCTACGCTGGGCATGCGGTATTTTAGACCAAGCGGGCACCGGGCACCCGGTGCGCGCCATGCGGTGTTCTGCGTGCTCTCTTTACTGCTTCGCCGGCATTATTTCCTGGCGAGGCGCGCGCGGCACGAAATAAATCTGCCGAGCCGGGAATGACCCAACTCGGCAGTATCGTTTGGCAATCAACTGCGCCGGCGATAATCGCCGGCGGATCAGACCCAGTCCCTAGAACCGTATCCCGAGGTTGAACAGGAACTGGTTATTCTTCACTTCCGAACGAGCCCGCTCGGTCGAGTACTGGACGCTGCCGTAGACCGCGTTGTCGGCTTTGAACCGGATACCGATGGCGGGCGCCCATGCGTCGCGGTCGTTTGCAGCCGCTATGCCGCCAACCGGCGCCTGGTCCGGCCGCCGGATGTCATTGATATAGGTCAGCGAGACGAAGGGAGTGACCGGTCCCGACGTATAGGCAGCTTGGCCCGTAAAGCGGAACTGCGAAACGTTGACGGTTCCATCCGGCACGAACGTGCCGTTCGTCAAGGTATAGGCGCCGAGTTTGTCGCGAACCGTCAGGAACGCGCCACGCCCGCTCAAAGTCCACGCATCGATGACCGCGCGATACGTCAAGCCGAGAGAACCCACATTACGGTCACTTCTCGTCGAGCCAGCCACCCCTCCGACAGTGGTGTCAACGTCCGTCCTTCCATAACCGATCGTCGCGTCGAACGCGAGGTTCTTGTTGATGGGAATGCCCAAGTATGGCGAAACGGTTACGCCCCTACCCTTGAGCTTGCCGCCGGAGAAATTGAGATCAACATCGGTGCGATCCACCGCGGTAGCAACACCGAAGACCACGTTGTTGTCGAACGTGTAGTCAATGCCGGCGAGGTACACGTTTACGTTACCGCTGGACCGCAACGGCGCGAAGTTATAGGCGATATTGCTGCGCGAGAAGGCGCCCCATACGTTCCACAGCTTGGCGCCAGGCGCGGCCGCCGCGCCGGTGTTACCCGAAAGGGCGTAACGCTTCACGTCGAGTCCGGCTTGATTGTTACCACCCAGCGCAAAATTACCGACTACGCCGCTGATGTTGCCCGCATTGCTCAATCCGGTAATGGAAATCAAACTGCCAAACAACCCTGGATTGTTACCCGGTTGTGAGTTCTTGATCGTGGTCGAAGACGAAGACTGGGCTGCCGCGACGCCACAAAATAAGACTAGAA
>JAYVME010000020.1:0-2679 GCA_043759115.1 Betaproteobacteria bacterium
CTCGGCTATGCCGACCCGTATCGCGACACGACGCAGGACGGAATACGAAAGTCCGCGCGGCCCCGCGCGCGCGCCTCACGCCTCACGCCTCACGCCTCACGCGAATATGGCCGATAGTCCGCCTAAACCGTCGTGGCTGGAACGCGTCAGCGCGCTGCTCATGCGCGAGCCGGAAGACCACGATCAACTCATAGAGCTCCTGCGCTCGGCCTACGACCGCAATCTGCTCGACAGTGACGCGCTGTCGATGATCGAGGGCGTGCTGCAGGTGGCGGAGATGCAGGCGCGCGACATCATGATTCCGCGCGCGCAGATGGATGTGATCGACATCAGCGAGCCGCCGGACAAATTCATCCCGCTGGTGATCGAGACCAACCATTCGCGGTTTCCGGTGATCGAAGACGACAAGGATCACGTGATCGGAATTCTGCTCGCCAAGGACCTCCTGCGCTATTACGCGGGCGAGGAGGAATTCAACGTGCGCGAGATGCTGCGCCCGGCGGTGTTCATCCCCGAGTCCAAGCGCCTGAACGTGCTGCTCAAGGATTTTCGCGCCAACCGCAATCACATGGCAATCGTGGTGGACGAGTACGGCGGCGTGGCGGGACTGGTGACGATCGAGGACGTGCTCGAGCAGATCGTCGGCGACATCGAGGACGAATATGATTTCGATGAAACCGAGGATGACATCATCGCCGACAAGAGCGGCGCCTGGCGCGTCAAGGCGATCACCGAAATCGCGAAATTCAATGCGACGTTCGGCAGCCGTTTCGGCGACGACGAGCACGACACGATCGGCGGGCTGGTGCAAAAAGAGTTCGGCCGCATGCCCAAGCGCGGCGAACAGCTGACCGTCGATAATCTGAGCTTCAGGGTACTGCGCGCCGACAGCCGCCGGCTGCATTTGTTGCTGGTCGAAAAAAAGCCCGGCGGAAAATAGGTGCCGGCGTGAGTCCAGTCGCGTATGGTGCGCTGTCCCGCATCCCGCTGCCGCTGCTCGCGGCACTGGCCGGCGCGGCGACGGTACTGGGTTTCGCGCCGTTCTATCTGTTCCCCCTGCCGGTTGCGACTCTCGCGGCGCTGATCGTGCTGTGGCGGCGCACGGCGACCCGCCGCGCTGCCGCGTTGACGGGTTTTGCATTCGGCCTCGGCTTCTTCCTGGCCGGGGTAAGCTGGGTTTACGTCAGCCTGCATGATTTTGGCGCGATGCCGGCGCCGCTGGCCGCGATCCTGACCTTGCTGTTCTGCTGCATACTCGCGCTCTACCCCGCCGCGATCGGCTACCTGTATTCCGCTCTCGGCACGCGCTCGGCGTTGAGCACGCTGATGGTAGTGCCCGCGCTATGGACGCTCGCCGACTGGGTGCGCGGCTGGCTGTTCACCGGATTTCCGTGGCTCTCTTTGGGTTATGCGCAGGTTCCCGCGAGTCCGCTCGCCGGCTACGTGCCGGTGGTGGGTGTTTACGGCGCCACTTTTGCCACCGTCCTGACCGCGGGACTGCTCGTCACCGGGTGTTGGTCCCCAACCCCAAAGGATGAAGGCGGAAGGATGAATGGCCCGAGGCCACGTGGGGCGGAAGGTAAAATCCGGTTAAGGCTTGGGTACTTCATCCTTCATCCTTCATCCCTCATCCTTGTTTCCCTCTGGCTCGGCGGTTATCTACTGCAGCAAGTGGCTTGGACGGCGCCTGCGGGCGGCGCGGTCAGCGTGAGTCTCTTACAGGGCAACATCCCGCAGGAAATGAAGTGGCGCGACGACCGGGTCAAGCCGACGCTGGATACCTACCGCAACCTCGTCACCGCAAGCCACGCGCGCCTCATTATCCTGCCGGAAACCGCGCTGCCGCTGTTCCTGCATGAAGTCCCCGCGGATTATCTGGCAGGGTTGGCCGCCCATGCGCGCAGCAACGGCGGCGATCTCCTGATCGGCGTGCCCGAGCGCAGCAACTCGCGCGACTATTACAACAGCGTGCTGTCGCTCGGCATGGCGCCCGCGCAGACCTACCGCAAGTCGCACCTCGTACCCTTCGGCGAGTTCGTGCCCTTAAAACCCGTCTTCGGCTGGTTCTTCAAAGTCACGCAAATACCGCTGCTCGATTTCGCGCGCGGCGCCGACACCCAGCAACCGCTTGAAGTCGCGGGCCAGCGCGTCGCCGTCGACATCTGCTATGAAGATGCGTTCGGCGCGGAAATTATCCGCCAGTTGCCGCAGGCGACGCTGCTCGTCAACGTCAGCAACGTCGCCTGGTTCGGCCGCTCGCTGGCACCGCAACAACACCTGCAGATTTCGCAGGCGCGCGCGCTCGAAACCGGACGCTACATGTTGCGCGCCACCAATACCGGCATGACGGCGATCATCGACCCGCAGGGCCACGTGGAAAAGGTGGCGCCCGAGTTCACAATGGCTGCCGTCAACGGCGACGTACACGGTTATGCCGGCACCACGCCCTTCGTGCGCTGGGGCAATTGGCCCATCGTCGCGTTCGCCCTGCTGCTCACGCTCGCCGGAGGGTGGCTAGTGCGGCGGGGAACCAGTAAAATTCGCGACTTGCCACCACAGTAGCGCGCGACGGGAACCCGATGCTGACTTTTCAGCAATTGATACTGCGGCTTCAGCAATACTGGGACCAGCAGGGTTGCGCGTTGCTGCAGCCGTACGACATGGAAGTCGGCGCCGGCA
>JAYVME010000021.1:0-6381 GCA_043759115.1 Betaproteobacteria bacterium
ACCGGCGCTGCAGGATGCGGCCGATCCGCCGGTGCTTGATCCGCAGAAGCCGACGGCGGTGTTTTTCGTCGGCAAGAACCGCGGCGTCAGCATGCACGCCCTATTGTGGGTGCAGCGGCTGTTTCACGGGCATTTCAGGAATTTTGTTTTCCTGAGCGTCGGCGAAGTTGACGCCCAAAGCTACGATGGGCAGGGCGCGCTGCGCACGTTGCGCTACGAAATCGAAAACTCGCTGCGTTATTACGTCAACTTCTGCCACAGTCACGGGCTCGCAGCCAAGTCCTACCTTGCTTTCGGTACCGACCCGGTCGAGGAACTCATCAAGATGTCCGATCAGGTTAACAATGAGTTCCCGAACAACGTGTGCTTTGCGAGCAAGTTGATTTTCACGCGGGAGTCGTTTTTTACGCGCTGGCTGCACAACCAGACTGCGCTCGCCGTGCAACAGCGCCTGCACCTCATGGGGCGGCAGATGGTCATTCTGCCGATGAAAGTCGCGTAAATCCGGACCGCGGCGCGGCACGGTTTACGTGCGCGGGTTGGAACGGACACGCATGCTGCGTTGCCGTTCAACCCGCGCGCGAGTGGCGAATCAGGAAGGAAGTTTCAGCACGTACTTGGCGAGGATGTTGCGCTGAATTTCGCTCGAGCCGCCGTAAATCGTGCCCGGCCGCGCGTAGTAAAACGGGCTTAGCACGTCGACCTCGGCGCCATCGATATTCAGCTCACCCGGCATGCCGCCGTACTCCTGCGCGGTTTCGAGCAACAGATCGGTCAGGCGCTGCCAGGCTTCCATCGCCCAGATCTTGAGCATCGATACTTCCTGGCCGAGTTCCTCGCCGCGCTTTACGACGTCCACATAGCGCGCGTAGAGCGACCCCAGGTCCTCAAGATCGAGTTTCAGAACCGTAAACTTGTCGACGAAACCCGGGTCGCTGAACAAACCCTTCGCCCGCGCGAGTTGCGCGAGGCGTTTTAACGCATACTGTGGCCGGCGCGGACTGCCGATGTTAATGCGCTCGAAAGACAGCAGCGCTTTGGCGACCGTCCAGCCCTTGTTGAGTTCACCGACCAAGTTGGCTTGCGGCACGCGCACGTTCTCGAAAAACACCTCGCAGAATTCCTCATGCCCGGCAATGTTGCGGATCGGCCGTATGGTGATCCCCGGCGATTTGGCATCGACCAGCAAAAAGCTGATGCCTTCCTGCTTCTTGCCTTGCTTGCTGGTGCGCACTAATAGATAGATGTGCGTCGAGTCGTGCGCGAGCGTGGTCCATATCTTCTGCCCGTTGACGATGAAGTCAGCGCCGTCGGGGACGGCGGAGGTGGCGAGACTCGCCAGATCGGAGCCGGCGTTCGGTTCGGAGTAACCCTGACCCCAGATGTGCTCGCCCGCCAGTATCTTCGGCAGATAATATTTTTTTTGTTCGGCACTGCCGTATTTCATAAGGATGGGCCCGACCTGCACGATCCCGTGATCGGGCACCCGCGCGACGCCGTATTGCTCCTGCTCCTCGAGCAGGATGATCATTTTTCCGGTAGCCAGCCCCATGCCGCCGTATTCACGCGGCCAGTTGGGCGCGATCCAGCCGTGCTTCGACAGCGTCAGATACCAACTCATGGTGTCTGCGAGTCGCGCGCGACGCAAAATGTAACGCAGTTCCTGCGGATAGTGCCTGGCGAAGAACGCGCGCACCTCGGCGCGGAATTCCTCGTCGCTCAACGCGTTGAAATCGGGCGGGGTCATGGGGCGTCTGCGGCTATTCGGCGTCCACCGCGACGAGTTCGGCATAGCGCCGGCGATGCAGCGCGGCGTTGCCGAGCCACGCCGACAGCGTCATCGCGCGCTTCAAATACAGCCCCGCGTCATATTCGTCGGTAAAGCCGATCGCGCCATGAATCTGGATCGCTTCGCGCGTTATGCGTAGCCCCGCCTCGGAGCAACGCGCTTTGACGCGGCTCGCCATCGCGCTCAAGCGAGCGGGGGAGGCCGCCGCATCGAACAAAGCAACGGCATCGAACAAAGCAACGGCATCGTCGAGCACCGCCGATGATAGTTCGCGCTGAATGTGCAAATCGACGGCGCGATGCGCGAGCGCCTGGAAACTGCCGATGGGTTTACCGAATTGCACGCGCGTTTTCATGTAGTCGACGCTCATATCGAGTGCGCGTCCCATCACGCCGGACATTTCCGCGCTCGCCATCACCAGCGTGGTGTCGAGTGCGGCCGCGAGTGCGGCCGCCGCGCAAGCCGGCGACGCAATCACGCGATCCTTCGGCACAATCACATCAGACAGTTTGACTACACCGCTGAAGCGCCCGTCGGCGAGCGGCTGCAGTTCGAGCGTAACCCCGCTCGCATCCGCCGGCACCCAATACAGCGCCAGCCCGTCGCGCGTCCGCGCCGAGACGGCGAAGCCATCCGCGCCGGCGGCGCCGGCTACAAAGTTTTTGCTGCCATTCAGCTTGAATGCCGCTTCGAAAGGCTCGGCGCGAGTTGCGGCCGCGGCGGTGTCAAGCGAACCGGCGCGCTCCTGCCACGCGAGCGCGGGGATCAACCGGCCGGCGACCAACCCTTCGAGCAGCTCGCGCTTGAGCGCGTCATTGTCGCCGCGCGCGATGGCGCCGCCGGCGAGCACCGCGGCTGCCGTGAGGGGTTCAGGCGTCAACGCGCCGGCCGTGCCCGCGACCACGATCGCCATCTCGGCGCAACCGAGGCCGAGTCCACCGTACTGCTCCGGCACCAGGATGCCGAGCCAGCCGAATTCCGCCATCTGCTGCCACACCGGGCGCTCGAATCCCGGCTGTGTGTCGCGCAGGCGACGCACGCGCTTGATATCGGTACCGCGTTTGACAAAATCCGCGACGCTGTCGCGCAGCATGCGCGCGTGATCGGTGCCCGTAGCAGTAGACGGAGAATCGGCGGACACGTCGCGACTTTGGCGGATTGGTCAGCTACTATTGATTTGGCTTACCCGCGCCGTCGCTAGCGCGTGGGCGCGAATTATTTTTTGGCCGCGGCGCCGGCAACTGCGTCCAGCAATTTCGCCGCCCCCGGATTCGTGGCCGTATGGCGGACCAGGATGTCGGTCGCGCTGGCGGGTTGCTTGTAATAGCTCTGGTTCCAGTCCACGTTCGAACTCATGCTCGCGCCATCGAGATTCAATCCGCCGTAAATGCCTTTCGCACGGCTGTAAGTGACAAAATCCGATAGTATGCTCGACTTGGCGCCCGCGCCGACCGGTCCGGCCGCAACGCCGACGTCGCCGCCGAATTTGAACGAACCGCCCAGCAATGAATTAAATCCCTTGTCGGTCATCACCAGCATGACGACCTCGGAGACGTCGATGCCGACCTGAAAACCGATACTGCCGGTGACCAGCGTGTAAAACGCAGGGCCGCCCCATTTGCCGGTCTTGGGATCGGGTGACAGCAGCACCGCGCGTCCGCCCGAACCGCCCAATATGAAACCCAACCGGAGAATCTCCGGCGCGATTACCACGCCCTTGGCGCTGCCGATGTTCTGCTGGATCCATGTCATGCCCGGATCGCGCACGAAGTTGTCGAAGGTTTTTTCAGCGGCGGCGACGAGTTTTTCCTGGTCGGTCTGCGCCATGGCAGCACCTGGCATGACCGACACCGCCGCCCACAACGCAGCCAAACACGTCCACTGACCTCTACGCAGGATTTTCATTACAGCCTCCGTTGGTGTTGGTTATCGTACCACGCCACAAGTGTCGCGGCCTTGTTTCGCGTGAATTGGAACAGGATGGTGGAGAAGAGGAGGATCGAACTCCCGACCTCCGCATTGCGAACGCGGCGCTCTCCCAGCTGAGCTACTTCCCCAAGATAAGCCGTTATTTTAGCAGGAAATGATAGGAGCGCGAAAGCTCTGCTCTCAAGCCTGCACGGGGACGAAGCGGCGTTATAATGGCTTTTTCTCGCAACGGGACACCTAAAATGCCGACCGCCGCCGCGCCTCAAATCACGCCTCCCTATGGTTTTCAGGAAGTCGTTTCGCTCGCCAAAACCCATCGTGTATTGCTGCCCAAAGGACCGACGTTGCCGGTGGTGTTTCGCACCATGAATCCGATCCCGGTCAGCTACACCGAATTCCCGATCGCCAGCCGCGACTACCCCTTGGTATTCATCTCCTCCGACGAAGGCAAATCCTTTGCACCGATGCTGGTGCTCGGGTTCGCCGCCCAGCAGAATCTGTTCGTCACGGACGGCGATACGTGGGACGCGGGCGTTTATCTTCCCGCCTACGTGCGGCGCTATCCGTTCTGCATGACGCGCGTGATGGTCGACGGCCGGGAAGCGCCGGAGCGCGTGGCGTGCGTCGAGAAACGCGCGATCAACGACAAGGGCGAAAAGCTGTTCGACGATAAAGGTCAGGCCCTGCCTGAATGGGAGCAGCGGCAAAAACTTCTGTTTGAATTCGAGGCCGACCTCGGGCGCACCGAGGAAATGTGCAAGCTGCTCGCGCAGCACCAATTGCTTGAACCGTTCACGATGCAGGCGGTGCCGAACCAGGGCGAGCCGCTGCAACTGACCGGCATGTACCGCGTCGCCGAAGCAAAGCTGGCCGAACTCGACGGCGCGGTGCTGAAGGATTTGGTGCAAAAAGGCGTGCTCGGACGTATCTACACGCATTTGCTGTCGCTCGAGAACTTCCAGCGCCTGTTGGGGCGGCGCACCGAAGCGGCCCCGTCGGCAGCCGCGGAAAAACCGGGCGGGAAAAAGCTTAACTAGCCGGGCGCCGGTACGCCCACGCCAGCATCGCCACACCCGCAATGACCATCGGCAACGACAGCCACTGCCCCATCGAAAAGCCGAGCGCAAGCAAACCCAGATAGCTGTCCGGTTCGCGGGTGAATTCGACCGCAAAACGAAACGCCCCGTAGCCGATCAGAAAACACGCCGACACGGCGCCGCGCGGCCGTGGTTTGGCCGCAAACCACCAAAGCATAATAAACAGAACGACGCCTTCGAGCGCGAATTCGTAGAGTTGCGACGGGTGACGCGGCACCCGATCGACGTTGGGAAAAATCATTGCCCAAGGTCCGGCGGTCGCGCGTCCCCACAATTCGGCGTTTATAAAGTTGCCGAGGCGTCCCGCGCCCAACCCCAGCGGCACCAGCGGTGCGATGAAGTCGGTGATGGCGAGCCAGTCGAGGCCGCGCGATTTCGCATACCACCACAGGGCGATGATGACGCCGAGAAAGCCGCCATGAAACGACATGCCGCCTTCCCAGACGTAAAAGATTTTCCACGGTTCCGCCAGGTAGTCACCGAACTTGTAGAACAGCACATAACCCAGGCGCCCGCCGAGAATGACGCCGAGAATTCCATAGAACAACAAGTCGTCAAACTGCTGCGCGCTCACCACCGAGTGCGCGCGCGATTTTATTGCGTAGCGGCCCACCAGCCAGACCAGCACGAAACCCAACAAATAAGTCAATCCGTACCAGCGGATCGCCAACGGGCCGAAAAGATGGATGGCGATCGGGTCGAACTGGGGATGAACCAGCATTCAGGAATTCCCGGGGTTTGGGTTAAAATTAATCATTATACGTAACGCCCACCAAGGACACGTCATGGCATTGAATAAACGCAGCCGTCTCATCACGCACGGCGATGCGCGCTCGCCCAATCGCGCCATGCTGCGTGCGGTCGGTTTTGGCGACACGGATTTCGAAAAACCGATCGTCGGCGTCGCCAACGGGCACTCGAACATGAATCCGTGCAACGCCGGCATCCAGCCGCTGGTCGACCGTGCGATGGCGGCGTTGCGGGAAATCGGCGCGATGCCGCAGGTGTTCGGCGTGCCCACCATCACTGACGGCATCGGCATGGGCACCGAGGCCATGAAGTATTCGCTGGTGTCGCGCGAAGTCATCGCCGACGCGATCGAGACCTCGGTCAACGGTCAGGCCATGGACGGCGTGCTGGTATGCGGCGGTTGCGACAAGAACATGCCGGGCGGCATGATCGCCATGGCGCGCATGAATGTGCCGGGCATCTATGTTTATGCCGGCACCATCAAGCCCGGCAAGTGGAAAGGCCAGGATCTCACCGTGGTCAGCGTGTTCGAGGCGGTCGGCGCTTTCAGCGCGGGCAAAATGGCGCGCGAAGATTTTATCGGCATCGAAAAAAATGCCTGCCCGTCGGTCGGCGCCTGCGGCGGCATGTTCACCGCTAATACAATGTCGTCGTCGTTCGAAGCGCTCGGCATGAGTTTGCTGGGTTCTTCGCAAATGGCTTCACCCGATGCCGAGAAAGCCGATTCGGCTGCCGCATCGGCCGTGGCGCTGGTCAATGCGATCCGGCTCAATTTGCGGCCACGCGACATCATTACCCGCAAATCGATCGAAAATG
>JAYVME010000022.1:0-6379 GCA_043759115.1 Betaproteobacteria bacterium
TGGCCTCGACAAAGCGGGCGCCTGCGAGTTCGACCTCGTCATCACCGACCTGCGTCTGCCCGATGGCGACGGCATGTCGGTAATCCTCACCCTGCATAACGCGCAGCCCGCCCTGCCGATCATTTTGATGACGAGTTATTCTTCGCTCGATACCGCGATCGAGGCGCTGAAGAACGGCGCTGTCGATTATGTCATCAAGCCATTTCACAACGACGCGCTGCTGTTCGCGGTCGAGCGCGCGCTCAACGAGCGCCGCATGCAGCGCGAGAACGCGCTGCTCAAGCGCAATCTGAAAAACGTATATACGAGCACGCGGATCATCGGCGAAAGCGCCGGCATCAAGCGCGTATTCGAGTTAATCGGCAAGGTCGCGGTTACCGATGCCAATGTGCTGATCCAGGGCGAGAGCGGGACCGGCAAGGAGCTTGTCGCGCAGGCGATACATGATGCGAGTCCGCGCGCCGGACGGCCGTTCGTGCCGATTAACTGCGGCGCCATTCCCGCCGAGCTGCTTGAGTCGGAACTGTTTGGACACACCAAAGGCGCTTACACCGGCGCGGTTGCCGCCACCGAAGGCCTCATACGCGAAGCGCACGGCGGCACGCTGTTTCTGGATGAAATCTCGGAACTGGCGCCCCAGCTCCAGGTAAAGCTTCTGCGTGTGATCCAGGAAAAGCAGGTGCGGCCGCTGGGTTCCACCCGCATCGTTCATACCGACGTGCGGATTCTTGCCGCCAGCAACCGCGACCTTAAAAGCGCTACCGAGCAGGGCGCGTTCCGCGCCGATCTCTTCTATCGGCTCAATGTCATCAACATCCACGTGCCGCCGCTGCGCGAGCGCGGCACGGACATCGAGATACTCGCCGCGCATTTCATCGCGGAACATAGCCGCCGCCTCGGCAAGCGCATTACCGACATCAGCGCCGATTTGAAAATGCTCCTCGGTCGCTACCGATGGCCGGGCAATGTGCGCGAGCTCGAAAACGTGATCGAGCGCGCCGTCATACTGACCGACGGCGTAACGCTGTCCGCGCGTGATTTCGCCGACCTCGCGATCCTCGAGCCCGCGCCTGCTCAGCCGGCCGCGGAAGGCACGCTCGCCGGGGCGCTTTCCATCGAGGACTACATCGCCGAATTCGTCAAACGCTATCAGGACCGTTATAGTGAACAGGAGTTGGCGGCGATGCTCGGCATCGGACGCAAGGCGTTATGGGTGCGGCGCAATCGCTGGGGACTCTTTCGCGTTGGCGGACGGCCGGGTCGCACCACCGGATCACGGGCGCGCGCTTAATGGCGCGGCCGGTTTTCGCATAATCAGCGGCCCTTTGGAAACGGCCGTCGTTTCATTTGGAAACTAATATCCACCTGACGCATGTCCGCCGGCCGCAACCCCCGTAATCGGAACGTTTTTTCCTTGTAAACCATTGGCATAAGGCTTGCTTACGTTTTATGGACTTTGCTCCATCGAGAGTTAACTACCCAGGAGGCGGCCATGGCCGAACAAGCAGCGCGTAAAAAAGTAACCATCCCGATGCTGATGGAGAAAAAGAAAAAAGGCGAACCCATAGTCCAACTCGCCGTGTATGACTACGAAACCGCGATCGTCGCCGACCGCGTGGGCATCGATATCCTGTGCGTGTCCGACACCGGCGGCATGGTGCTGTTCGGACACGAATCAACCACTTCCGTGTCGTTTGAAGAGGTGCTGTTCATGGCGCAGGCGGTCAAGCGCGGGTCACAGTACGGGCTGCGCATGGTTGACATGCCGTACATGAGCTTTCATCTCTCGGCACAGCAATCGGTGGACAACGCGGCCAAGTACGTGTCGCAGGCCGGCGCCGAAGTCATGAAGTGCGAGGGCAATCAACATCACGCGAAATATATCGAAGCCATCGTCAAAGCGGGCATTCCGGTGCAGGGCCACATCGGCATCTGCCCGATGCGCATTCCGCAACTCGGCGGCTTTGCGGCGCAAGGCAAGACCGCCGACCGCGCGAAAGAACTCGTGGATGATGCGTGGGCGTTTGTCGATGCCGGCTGTTTCTCCATCATGACCGAGGTCGTGACGTCCGAAGTTTCGCAGTATCTCACCGAGACATTGCCGGTCCCCGTCATAAGTCTGGGCTCGGGCAACACCTCGGATGGCGTGCATATTATCGGCTCCGATCTCTTCCATCTCTACGAGAAACATACGCCGCGCCATTCCAAGATCTATTGCGACCTCGTGCCTATCATCGAGAAAGGTCTCACCGACTATCGCGATGAAGTCAGACAGCGCATCTATCCCGGCAAGGAGCACACGGTGTACATGAAAGAAGACGAGCTCAAGAAATTCAAGGATAAGGTGGGCTGGAAGAAGTGACGCAGCCGGCCATCGCGAGCAGCCTGCCGCCAAGCGCCGACGTCGTTGCCGGCGCCGGCTTTTTCGCCGGGCTTGTGCTGGCGCAACTTGAACGCATCGCTGCGCTGGGTCGCATCGAAACGCACCGCCAGGATAGCCGGATTTACAATATCGGCGACGCTGCGGTCGATTGCTACGTCCTGGTCGAGGGCATGGTGCGGTTCAGCATCGGACTCGGCAACCGGCGCACCGCGGCCGGCCAGATACTGCATCGCGGCGAAGTTTTCGGCTGGGCCGCGCTCGTCGAGCAGGCGCCCGCCCGCATTGCCTCTGCGGTCTGCCTCACGCCGTGCACGGTGTTGGCCATCAACGGCGATCAACTATTGCTGTTGATGGAAGCGGATCACAGTCTCGGCTTTCGCCTGATGAAACAACTCAATATTCTGATCACTGGCAACCTGACTGCATTTGCATCGGGTTGACGCCCGGTGAGATCATGCGGAAACTGACACAGGGGCATGCCAGCATGCCCCTGATTATTTCGGGAGACTGGCCTGACTGATCTCGCATGGTTGCTGATTAGCGCTTTTGGCGTCGGCACCCTGATCGGCGCCGCCGGCATCGGCGGCATCCTGCTGATTCCGGCATTAACCGCATTCGCCGGCCTGTCGATCCACGCCGCGATGGCAACCGCGCTTTTTACGTTCGCATTTACCGGACTCACCGGCACTATCATGTTCCAGCGGCGCGGCAGCATCGACTGGGCGGTCACGCAGCCGGGTTTGATCGGCGCCGTTTTTTTTGCGTTCATCGGTGCGTGGGTCAATTCGCTGACCGGACCCGGTGCGCTGGCAATGATACTGGCGGCGGTGATTATTTTCGCCGGTGTCTATACCCTGGCAAGGTGGCACGGCATACCGCAGCCAGCGTTGGCCGGACGCAGGCGGGCGCAAAATATTCTATTACTCGCCCTGGGCGCAATCGCCGGTTTCGGGTCCGGACTTACCGGCGTCGGTGGCCCGGCGCTTTCGGTGCCGCTGATGGTGCTGTGCGGGTTTCCCGCGCTGACCTCGATCGCTACGAGTCAGGTCATCCAGATCGTCGCCGCAGTGTCAGGCACCCTCGGCAACCTCAAATACGGCACGATCGATTTTCACGTCGCCGCCACGGTTACGCTGCTTGAAATGCTGGGTGTCCTGCTCGGCGCGCGCATCGTGCATGCGGTGAACGCCGATCTGTTGCGTAAATTCGTCGCCGTCTTGTGCATTGCGGTTGGCTTCGCGCTGATCGGGCGCGAACTCGGATGGTTCGGGTGACGACGACGCTTGGCCGGTTTCTGCGCATGCGTTGCGCGGCAACGCTGATGGTGGCGCCGGGCGTCTCGACTCCGCGTTACTTCAGCGACCCGCAACAGGAGCATCTGGCTACGCGGCGGGCGGCGGGCCTGGCTGATTTTTCTTTCATGTGCGGCGTTGAAATTACCGGGCCGGCGAGCACCGCTTTCCTGCGGATATTACAAACGCGCGCACTCGACGGCTTACTACCCGGACGTGTCGCCTATACGCTGCTTCTGCGCGATGACGGCACGGTGCTGAATGACGCGACCGTATGGCGTCTGGGCAACGAGCACTTCTGGCTGTTCACCGGCAGGCGCGGCGATTTCGCGCATATCGCGCGCAGCGCCCGCGAATCCGAGGTGACGGTGACCGACATCTCGCTACGGCATGCGGTTATTGCGCTGCAAGGTTCGGCGAGCAAGCGCATCATCGAGCGCGGTTTTGCCGGGCAGCAGGTCGCACTGCCCTACTACGGTTTCAGCCGGTTCGACTTCGCAGGCGTCGACTGCTGGCTTGCGCGCATTGGGTATAGCGGCGAAACGGGTTATGAATTCGTAATTGCGGACGCCGCGGCGGATGCGCTGTGGCATACACTGTATAGCGCCGGTGACGACAGCGGATTGCTGGAATGCGGCTTTGACGCAATCAACTCACTGCGCATCGAGGCCGGCCACCTGTTGTTCACGTGTGAACTCGCAGCCCCCGTAACGCCGATGGAGTTGGGCCTCGCGCGGCTGGTCGATTTTCATGCGCATGATTTTCGCGGCGCGCCGGCGTTGCGTGCCCGGCGCCGGTGGCCGCAGCAGCGCCGCTTGGCTGGATTGCTTCCGGAAAATCATGCCGTCCTGACAACCCGCTTGCCAGAACACCTCGCACCCGGCACTGGAGCGCTGACCAGCGTCTGCTGGTCGCCCGTGTTTGAACGCAAGCTCGGCATCGGTTTCGTTAATGCCGACGATGCTTATCCCGGATCCGCGGTCATGCTCGCGGACGGAACGCGCGCGCATGTCGCGCGCTTGCCGTTTTACGACCCGGGCAGGTTTCTGCCGCGCCACGCGCGCTGATTATTTCAGCCGCCGGCGCTGCGCTCGGCGGCGGTGACGGTGTTTTCAAGCAGCATGGCGACCGTCATGCGGCCGACCCCGCCGGGCACCGGGGTTATGCGCGACGCCACGCGGCTGGCCGAAGCGAAATCGACGTCACCGACCAGCTTGCCGCCCGGCAGCCGGTTGATACCGACGTCGATCACGACCGCGCCCGGCTTGATCATCGACCCGTCGACGAGCCCCGGATTACCGACGGCAACAATCAGGATGTCGGCCATCAGCGTATATTGCCGCAGATCCGGGGTTTTTGAACTGCAGACACTGACCGTCGCACCGCGCGCAATCAGCATGAGCGCCAGCGGCTTGCCGACAATCGCGCTGCGGCCGATCACCACCGCGCTACGGCCTTCGATCGGCACGCGCGCGTGATCGAGCATGGTCATCACCCCGAGCGGCGTGCAGGGCGCGAGCAGGGTATGCCCGGCCACCATGGCGCCCAGATTCACCCAGCTGAAGCCGTCGACGTCCTTGGCGGGCGCTATGGACTGCAGCACGCGTTCGGAATCAAACTCCGGCGGCAGCGGCAACTGCACCAGCACTCCGTGTATGCGGGGATCCGCGTTCAAGTGCCGCACGGTAGCCAGCACCTCTTCTTCACTGCAATCGCGGGCAAAGCGATGGACTTCCGAGTAGACGCCTACGTCATGGCAGGCGTGCGCCTTGTTTTTGATATAAATCTGCGACGCGGAATTCTCGCCGATCAGGATCGCCGCCAGACCCGGCTGCACGCCACGCGTATGCAGGCCGCGGATGCGCTCCTTGAGTTGCAAAAAAACGTGATGGGCGATGGCCGCGCCGTCCAGCAGAGTCGCGGCCATGCTTACGAGTGGAAATCAGGCGGGAACGGGGATATTTTTGGCATTCTTGGCGGCATTGCGCTCGGCGGCGGCGACAGTATTGCATATCAGCATGGTTACTGTCATCGGCCCGACACCGCCCGGCACCGGAGTTATATAGGACGCCTTCTCCTTGACGCTGTCAAAATCCACGTCGCCCGCCAGCCGTCCGTCCGGCAGCCGGTTGATCCCCACGTCGATGACCGCCGCACCGCGTTTGACCATCGGCGCCGTAATCAGGCCCGGACAACCCGCGGCAACGATCAGGATATCGGCCAGTATCGTGTACTGCGCGAGGTCGCGCGTCTTGATATGGCAGATGCTCACGGTTGCGTCCTTGGCCATCAGCATCAACGCCATCGGCTTGCCGACGATATTGCTGGCGCCAACCACCACCACGTTCTGGCCTTCGATCGGGATATTCTCGTATTCGAGCAGGCGTTGCACGCCATACGGCGTGCACGGTGGAAATATGTTGTTGTCTCCCACCACCAACCCGCCGACGTTGTAGAGATGAAAACCGTCGACATCTTTCTCGATCGAAATCGCACCGAGCAGATGGCGCGTCTCCAGGTGCGGCGGCAACGGCAACTGCACGAGTATGCCGTGGATGAGCGGATTGCGGTTGAGTTCCTCGATACGCGCGATGACCGGCTCTTCGCCGGTATCGGCTGCAAATTCATGCGTCTCTGAATGCAGGCCGACCTCGGCGCAGGCCTTGACCTTGTTGCGCACGTAGACGCGTGAACCCGGATTATT
>JAYVME010000023.1:0-2678 GCA_043759115.1 Betaproteobacteria bacterium
CCTGCACTTACGAGAAGTATATCGAGTCGCGCAACTTCGCGGAAAATTGCCGTGCTGACTTTGGCAAAGTATTCGGTGATTGCGACGTGCTGCTTGCGGCGTCTGCGACCGGTGAGGCGCCCGTCGGAACAAACTCGACGGGCAACGTTTCGCCTTCCGCGATCTGGACCACGGTACACGTTCCGGTGATGACAATTCCGGTGTTCAAGGGGCCGCATGGACTACCGGTCGGCGCCCAACTCATTGCGCGACGCAACGACGACCGCAAATTGTTTTCTGCCGCGCAGTGGGTTTACCGCCAGCTTGATTAGCCAGTTCCCATCGGTTCGAATCTTGCTTGAGGTAGTATTCGGATGCGACGCAAATGGCGCGTCGATTCGGAATGTCTTACGCTGAAAGGGCGGTTCTGATGCGAGACTTTTCGTTTTCCCTGGCGTCGGCCACGCTCGCAACGGCCCTGATGGGTGCTTCGTTGGCGCAAGCGCAGGACTACCCGATTAAACCGATTCGTTTTCTCGTTCCATTTCCGCCGGGTGGTGCAACCGACGCATTTGCTCGAATCATGGGGCAGAAGATGGCGGACACCTGGGGCCAGCAAGTCGTGATCGACAATCGTCCTGGCGCAGGCGGCAATCTGGCGGCGGAATTGGCGCTGAAAACGCCGGCAGACGGCTACACCATCATTATCGTGGGTATGTCCCATGCGGTGAACATCAGTATTTATCCGAAGCTGAACTATGACCCCGAGCGCGATTTTGCGGGGATCACGCAGGTTGCGGCGGTGGAGACGTTTCTGGCAGTGCACCCGTCGTTACCCGTGAAGTCCGTCAAAGATCTTATTGCATTGGCAAAAGCCCGCTCCGGGGAACTCAACTATGGATCCGGCGGCAGCGGTGCGCCCGGCCATCTTGCCATGGAGAGCCGCGACCTTGTTGCGCGTGCGCTCGAATATGTGCACTCCGAGTTCGCGCTCGAGGTCCTGGACTTGTCGACTCAGAGTGGGCTGGGAGCGACCCAGCGCATCGGCCGCCGCCGACATGCTAAAACCGTTTTTAACGATACCAACAATCGCTTCGATGTGATGAGTATTCACGGTAAGGAGCTCTCAATTAGTATGTGTTTATCAAATAGCACTATATCACGGTATGTATTGTATAAATACTAATCGTCCCCTAGAATTCGATGAACATTTTCCGTAGGAGCATCCATGGATGCATTAAATCTGACGGTTCTTTCTCCGCTCGCGGTCTACCTCGACGAAATGTCCGACAGCAAGCTCGCCCCCCGCCCCGCCACGCTCGATGGCAAGGTCCTGGGGCTATTGCCCAACTGGCGGCCGTCCGCCATTCACATCCTGCGCGCACTCGGCGATCTGCTGCAGGAGCGCTACAAATTGAAAGAAGTAATCATGGAGCAACCCGTGCGCGAACTCCCGCTGCGCGACGGCAAACTGCTCGACACGATGAAAGAACGGCTCGACAGCCTGGTTGCGCGCTGCGACGTCGTCATCACCGCCAGCGGCGATTGAGGGTCGTGCACGACGTGGTGTAGCCACGTCACACCGGCCCTCGAAGAACGCGGCGTCCCCGCGGTGATGGTCGTCACGGACATGTTCTCCAAGTTCGCGCGCCGCATGTCGTCAACGCAGGGTTTTCCGTACGTCGTGATCGCGGAAACGCCCAACCCGATCCGCCAGCTCGAACCCGAGGCGCTGCGCCCGCGCGCCGAAGCGATGATCCAGACGGTGATCGACGGCCTCACGCTGCCGCCGGCCGAACTGCAGGCGCGGATGCAACACCTGCTCAAGCAAATCCATCCGCAGGGCGTCGCGCGCTCGACAGTGCCGGTTTAATCTTAGGAAGCCCGCCAGTGACACAAGCACAAACGCAACTTGAAGCCGCATCGGTCGCCGAACTGCTCACGCGCAGTTACGAACACGCGTATGAGCAGGGCTGGACCGATGGCCTGCCGATCATTCCCGCGACGCCCGAAGCCGTCAAAAAATTCGTCGCCGCGTCGGGCCGCAACGCCGACGACCTGATTGCGCTGCTGCCGCCGCGCAAAGGCCGTGCGACGGTCGAAGTGATCGCCGTCAATGCCATCATGGCCGGCTGCCGCCCCGAATACATGCCGGTGGTGATCGCCGCCGTTGAAGGCGTCAGCGATGCGAAATACCCGCTGGAGCTGATGCAGGTGACGACCAACCCGATGACGCCGTTCCTGCTCGTGAACGGCCCGGTGCGCAACACGCTCGAAATCAATTACGGCACGGGCTGCCTCGGCCCGGGCTGGCGCGCGAACGCCACCATCGGCCGCGCGCTGCGCTTGACGCTCATCAACGCCGGCGGCGCGCTGCCCGGCGTGTATTCAAAAACGAGTTTCGGCTCGCCGCTGCGCTATTCGTACATTTGCGGCGAGAACGAGGAAGAAAATCCGTGGACGCCGTTTCACGTCGACCGCGGCTTCAACCGCGAGGACAGCACGGTCACCGCATTCAAGGCGTCCAACTTCTGCAATATCTCGGGCGGCGAAGGGGTCGGCGCCGAGGAGATCCTGCGCCAGATCGCGACCAACATGCCGCCGATGTATGGCGGCGGCGACGGCGTGCTCTTGCTGCTCGGCGTCAATCACGCGCAGTGCCTGCACGAAGCCGGCCTCACCAAGCGCGACATTCAGCA
>JAYVME010000024.1:0-6372 GCA_043759115.1 Betaproteobacteria bacterium
CTCGCCTGCATTCGTCGACGGAGCAGGCGAGGTCGCCTGCGCTACCTTTATTTTGAAATGCTGAACTTCAGCGCCCCCATCATTGCGCACAATGGCAAACAAGTCGGCATCATTTGACTCCATGCGTTCTTTTTCCGGCGCGCGTGATAGGTCGGGCTGAAAATGCTACGATGCCAGCCCCGAGCCCGTGAACGGGTACCCCGAAAACAACGCAGCGCGGCCAGGCAGTGCAACCATTTAATTACCGAGGATAAATCATGATTTATGAAGTGCGGACCTATGACATCAAACCCGGCTCACTGGCGGAAGTGGAAAAACGCTTCGGCGAAGCCTACGAGCACCGCAAAAAGCATTCGCTGCTCGCGGCGTTCTTTCATACCGAGATCGGCCCCCTGAACCAGATCATCCATATATGGCCGTACCAGGACCTCGCCGAGCGCGCGCGCATCCGCGCCGCCGCGATCGCGGACAAAACGTGGCCGCCGAAAACCGGCGAATTCCTGACCGCGCAGCGCACCGACATCTTTGTCCCCACGCCCTTCTCGCCCGAACTGAAGCCCGGCAAGGTCGGGCCGTACTTCGAAATGCGCACTTATACCTACGCGCCGGGCGCGCTGCCCAATGTGATGGAGAACTGGGAAAAAGCGCTGCCGGAACGCGTCAAGCTGAGCCCGCTGTGCCTCGTTGCCTATTCGGAGCTGGGCGGTCTCAACAAGTGGCTGCACATCTGGGCTTATCCGACGCTCGACCAGCGCAACGACACGCGCGACAAGGCCAAGGACGCCGGCATCTGGCCGCCCTCGGTGGTGGCGGCAAAAACCGGCGGCAAGAGCATTCCGTACGTCGCGCAGGAGAACAAGATTGTAATGCCGTCGAAATTTTCGCCCGTGCAGTAAGTGGCCGCGCGGAACTCAGCGTTTTGTCCGCGAAGATAACAAGGGGGCGTGGTCCCCTTGTTCAGTCATCACGCGCGCAGATCGCGCCCGACTGCGGCACACGGTGGGCGTAAAATCGCACGGTCACCACACGCACATAACTCACCTTGATGCGAAATATTCTCTCATCGTGCACGATTGTGGCCGCGTTGCTGTGCGCCGCAAACACCTTCGCGCAGACCTATCCGGCCAAGCCGATCCGCATGGTCATCACTTACACGCCCGGCGGCAATACCGACTTGGTCGGGCGCGCAGTGGCGCAAAAGCTGGGTGAGTCGCTAGGCCAGCAGGTCGTCGTCGACAACCGCGGCGGCGGCGGCGGCGTGCTGGGCACGCTGATCACCACGCAGGCGGCGGCGGACGGCTACACCATAATGCTCGGCACCTCGGCCGGCATGGTGATCCATCCGCTGCTGTCGGCGAAACTGCCCTACGACGCGGTGCGGGATCTGATACCGGTGAGCATGGTCGTGATCATTCCGCAATTGCTGGTGATCAACCCGCAACTGCCCGTGAAGAACGTCAGGGAACTTATCGCCCTCGCCAAAGCCAGGCCCGGTTACCTCAACGCGGGCTCGAGCGGCACCGGCACGCCGAACCATCTGGGCACGGAACTCCTGAAGGGGCTGGCCGGCGTGAATATCGTGCACGTGCCGTACAAAGGTGGCGCGCCCGCGCTGACCGATCTCATCGGCGGCCAGATACACATGGCGTTCAGCAGCGTCCCGGCGGTGCTTCCCCACATGAAAGCCGGCCGCCTGACCGCGCTAGGAATCGGCAGCGCCAAACGCTCGCCCGCATTGCCCATCATCCCGACCATCGCCGAAGCCGGCGTGCCAGGTTACGAATACACGACCTGGTACGGCATCTTCGCGCCCGCGCGCACGCCCGCGCCGATTGTGGCCCGGCTGAATAAAGAGATCGTGAAATTACTCGTCACGGCGGAGTTGAACGAACGCTTCGTCAGCCAGGGCGCCGATCCCGCGCCCACCACGTCCGACGAACTGCGCGACTACATGGCCGCGGAATCCGTGCGCTGGGCGAAGATCATCAAGACCGCCGGGATACGCATTGAGTAGGCGTGCGTACGGTTAACTATTTACAGTAGTCACGATTCATACGTTGCACCGTTCGCAACCACGCGCTCACGCCAGCGTGCGCTTCGCTTCGAGCATGGCCAGTCTCACTTTTTCCGGCAGCATGGGCGCGTGACGTATGCGCGCCCCTGTCAGCTTGAACAGTGCGCTCGCAATCGCCGGCGCCACCAGCGGCGTGGACATCTGGCCCGCGCCGGTCGGGTGGTTGTCCGTGGGCATGACCTTGATGAACATTTCCGGCACATCGCGCATACGCGGCACCGGATAATTGTGGAAGTTCGATTGCTGGATCGCGCCGTCCACGAACGTGATCTGTTCGGTCAATGCAAGGCCGAGCCCATAGACGATCGAGCTTTCCGTTTGCGCGATCACGTTGTCCGGCTGGATCGCGATGCCGCAGTCTATCGTGCACCAGAATTTGTGCACGCGTATCACGCCGGTCGCGCGATTGACCGATACCTCCGCGATGCCGCCCAGTTGCGAACCGGTGTAATCGATGTACGCAAAGCCCAGCGCGCGGCCGGCGGGGCGTGGTTTACCCCACTCCGCCATGCGCGCGACTTCCTCGACCACCGCCTTCGCGCGCGGCTGGTTCTTCAGCATCTCCAATCGCAGCGCCACCGGATCGATGCCGCGCTTGGTTGCGATCTCATCGAGGAAGGCTTCGATCGCGAACTTGGTCGGCCCGACGCCGATACCGCGCAGCGATGAAGTGCGTATACCCGTGTCTTCGAGCATGCCCTCGGCGAGTCGATTTGGAATATCGTAGGTCTTGAGTTCGCCGCCGCGCAGCGCGATGCCGTCGCTGCCCTTGAAGAGCTTGTAGCGCACCGGATCCTGAAACGCGAGCACCTGGTCGCACACGATGCGATGGTGCCAGGCGACGATACGCCCCTCGGCATCCAACCCCGCCTTCAGGCGCTGCACATACAGTGGGCGAAAACGCCCGTTGCGCACATCGTCCTCGCGTGTCCACAGCACCTTGACCGGCCGCTTTGCTTCCTTCGACAGCAGCACCGATTCGACAACGAATTCCTCGTCGCGGTGACCGCGCCGGCCGAAGCCGCCGCCGAGCAACATGCCGTTGAACTTCACGCGCTCCTGCGCGATGCCGAGACTGTTGGCCGCTGCCGCAACCGCCATGCTCTGGCTTTGCGTGCCGCACCAGATCTCGACCGCATCACCCGCCGCCGATACCGAAGCCACCGAATTAAGCGGCTCCATCTGCGCGTGATAAGCGTAATCGCAAAAATACTCGGCTTCGATGACGCTCGCCGCCTGCTTCATCGCAGCGGGCGCATCGCCGACTTTTTCCCACTCAATGCCAGCACGCGACTCGTCGCGCGCCGCCGCCGTGAACGCCTGCAAGCCCTTCTGCGTCGAATGGCCCCACGCTTTGCCGCCGCGCGTCCACGTGACTTTCAATGCGGATTTGCCCTTGAACGCCGCCCACGGCGTCTCGGCGAGCACGCCCACACCGTAAGGCAGGCGCACCGTGCCGACGACGCCTTCGATCGCGCGCGCTGCGCTGTCGTCCACCGCATCCGGCGCGCCGCCTTCGACCGGCGAGCGCAGCACCGCCGCGTAAATCATGCCCGGCACCTGCGCGTCAATGCTGTACTGCGCTGTGCCGTTGACCTTGCCCGGCAACTCGACGCGCGGCACATCCTTGCCGATGAGGCGGAATTCGCTGGTCTTCTTCAGTTGTGCGGGCGTGATAGTGGGCGCAGTGGCGGGGACCTCCGCAAACGCCGCGATCTCGCCGTAACCCAAACGCCGGCCGGATTTCTCATGCACGACCACACCTGGCGCGGTCGTCAGCTCGGAAATCGGCACGTTCCAATGGCGTGCCGCATTGTCGAGCAGCACCATCCGCACCTGCGCGCCGAACGTGCGCAGCGCGGTGAAGTAGCCGTTGACCGCGAAACTTCCCGCCGTGTACATGAGCCCGCCGAAACCGGGATTGCCATAGAGCTTCTCGATCGGCGGCGCCGGCACGATGCGCACCTTCGCCCAGTCGGCATCGAGCTCCTCTGCCAATATCAACGGCAGTGACGTGAGCGAGCCCTGCCCCATTTCCGCGGCCGGCGACATGATGGAGATAGTGCCATCGGTCGAGATCGTGACGTAATGGCTCATAGTCACGTCCTTGCCCGCGGCGTGTGCTTCGCCGCCTTCGAGCAGCGACGGCACGCCGACCGCCACGCCAAACGTAAAGCCCGCCGCGCCGACCATAAAGCGGCGGCGATTGATATCAGGTATTCGTTTCGATTTGGCCATCATTGCCGCCTCAGTTACCGAATCAATGTTTGAAAGTGCGTCGTTTCGGCGGCCGGTGTCATTCGCTTTGCTGCCGATCCCGCTGCGCGGGCCCCTCGTCAAGTAGCTCATGCCAGCCCCTCCCTCACAACGCGTTCGATCGCGCGCACGATGCGAGCGTAAGTTCCGCAGCGGCAGATGTTCGTGCTCATGTGTTCTACGATCTGATCACGCGTAGGACGCGGATTGGTTTTCAACAAGTCCGCCGCGCGCATGATCTGCCCCGACTGGCAGTAGCCGCATTGCGGCACCTGCTCGGCAATCCAGGCTTGCTGCAGCTTGTGGCTGCTGTCTGGCGACAGGCCTTCGATCGTCGTAACTTTGCGCCCGGCCATCTGCTTGATCGGCAGCAAACACGAGAATACCGATTTGCCGTCGACGTGCACCATGCACGCGCCGCACTGCCCCGCGCCGCAACCGAACTTGGTGCCGGTGAGCTTGAGATCTTCGCGCAACACCCACAAAAGCGGCGTGTCGGGCAGCGCGGTTACGGTTTGCCGCTTGCCATTGATGGTTAGCGACGTGGTTGTCATCTGGGACATGGTCCTCTCCTTTAGATCTTCAGCAGAAAAATTTCATCAACGCGGTTCGGCGGCAAAGCGGCGGGAGCTTGTTGTTTTTGTTTCCCCCGCCAGCGCAGCTATTCTATACTCACTTCATCTGTGTAGGAACGTCCGTCGCCGACCCACGTAACTTCCCCGCGTTTTGCGAGCGGCAGCGCATCGAGGATACGCGGAACCAGTGGCAGAAGATCGTGCAGACGGTTGGTAGATGCGCGCACGACCACTACTGCAATCTCAAAACGGGGAAGGTGTTGCTGGAATGACAAATTCCTGTCCACGGTCAGGAATACGTCGAATTGTTTTTCGGCAAGCGCGAGAAGTTCACCGTTGCTTGTCGCCGCCCAGCCCGCTTGAGGCACAGTGCTTACATCGTGGCCTATCAGTTCTGGTGCAAGCCGGCGGTCAACGCACTCGTCAAGCAGCACCCTTACGAGGCGGTTGCCACCATGCGTGCCTTCGCCTCTTCGAGAAAGGCGACTACTTGCTCTCGTTTCACGGTGGGAAAGCCGTCGAGAAATTGAACAATGGTTTCCCCGGCTTCCAGGTAGTCCAGTAGTGTTTGAACGGGAACGCGCGTCCCGGCGAACACAGGCGTCCCACCCATGATGTCGGGAGAACCGGAGATAAGCGGTTGGTCCATGAAAAAAGTTTACGCCGGATGCGGTGTACGATCAAGTAAACATATTACCAGGGGAAACGGCAGGCGACCTGATCGTCTTGCCCGGCTTCATCAATCTTAAATAGATGAGCTTCTTGGTTATAACCGGTTCATTCGATCACCTTCGTCGCCTGCACTAGTATCGAGTTGGGAATCTTGAGGCCGAGGTCCTTCGCCGTTCGCTTGTTCAATACCAATTCGAACTGGGTCGGCTGCTCAACCGGTAGATCGGCGGGTTTCGCGCCCTTGAGGATTTTGTCCACCAGAATGGCGGCGCGGCGGACCATGTCCAACCGGTTTGGCCCATAGCTCATCAAGCCCCCGCTCTCGGGAATAGCGTTAGACCCGCCCATCGTGGGCATCCGGTGCCGCGCAGCCAGCGTCGCGAGTCGTCCGGTCTCACTGTGGAACAGGGCATCAGCGAGAATCACTAGGCCGGCCGCGCGATTACGGACGATTTCGGCGAACGCTCGATCGAACTCAGCGGGCGTTCCCGCATTGACGACGGTAATCTCCAGGCGCAGCGTCTTCGCCGCCGTCTGCATTTCGTTGAGCACCAGGGAAAGACCTGGATTCGTCGGGTTCGACAGGATGGCGACGCGCTTGGCGGACGGAACGATCTCCTTGAGAAGCGCTAGCGACTTGCCTGCCGTATCCCGACTCTGGATGGTGGCGCCCGTGACATTGCCGCCGGGCCGCGCGAGGCTCGCCACGATACCTTGGCCCACCGGATCGGCGACACCCACGAAGACAATCGGAATCGTATTCGTCGCGTTTCTGGCGGCGGTGACGGTCGGGGT
>JAYVME010000025.1:0-2670 GCA_043759115.1 Betaproteobacteria bacterium
TGCGCGATAACCGTCAGCGGCAACAACAAGACTGCGAACAACACCATTTTTCTCAACATCTGACGCCCCTTTTCCAGCTTTGGTTTTTGAAATTCCGATTCCTGCAGGCCCTATCCCCCCGGGCGCCAAGCTAACGATCTTTTAGCGTAATCGACTCCGCCATTTGTTTGACGGTGCGCGCGGGTGTCTCACCGACCACGGTCACCATCTGGTCAGACACCGATCTGACGTACATATTGACCGCCCCCTGATAGGAGGCGCCGGCGACCGGCGGTGATTTGGGCAGCGGTTCGACGAACACCGAAAATGCCGCGAGACCGTCCGAATAGACGACTTGCGAAACCTGGATGGAGCGGCCCGCAAGCGAGCGCTTCATTTCCGTAAGTTTCTTGAATCCCGCCAGCGGATTCTTGATGACCCAACCGCTGTCCGCGCCGGATTCGCTGTGCGCCGTGACTGCGCGTTCCACGTGCCAGGCACTGCTGTGGCTGGCGAAGCGGGACTTCAACATGTCTTTACTGACACCGCGGCCGATTGTAAGCTGGGTAAACACGAACAAATCGACCGTTTCGCCTTTTTCGTTAATGGTGCGGGCCTGCAGCGGCAGACCACTTGCGATCTCGGCACAGAACTTGCGGCCATAGCGCAGATTGTCCTTCGGATCGAGCACGACCACCTGACAATCGTAGCCGGCGACCCGCTCCTGCCGGCCTTTGCTCACCGCATAGTTTTCAGTAATGCCGGACAACTGCTCCGGCAGCATGGCCGGAAACTGGCGCAAGGTGCGTTTTTCGATGGTGACCGTCTTGCTGTCGGGAAAATAGCACGTGACGTTGTTATTGTTGCGTATGATCTCGTGCGGCGGGCCGTCCAGTGTTTCGAGTTTCTCGTACTCGCCGCTCGCATCGGCCATATGCGCGATGCGGGAGGTCTCCATCTGGCGACCGTGCTGGTAGACGAAGGTTCCTGCGTAGTTGATCTGACGCGACGCGGCGGCAATTTTCTTAAGCCATGCCATTGCGTCGCCCCCCGTTTCCGCCGCGATGCCGTCGGTGCCGGCGATGCCGCCGAGCAGCGCCAGAAACGCCGGCAGGGCCGAGCGCATGACGCGCATGCTATCGACCGCTGCCTTCATGTGTTTCAGAAACGGTTCTGACATACGGCGCAACACCCTGAAACGCAGTGCTCGGCGAAAACTCCTGATGCGCCATCAGATATTCATTGACCTTGCCCTGATTGGCCGCGGGGAGCGGTCGCGCCTGCGGGTTGGCGCGAGCGAGCGCTACGGGTGCGGAGACCGCTGCGATCGGAGTTTGGGGCTTAAGGGGATTATCAGAGAGAACCAGCGTCACGACCACGCCAACGGCGGCGAGCGAGGCGGCGGCAGCCAGCGCGTAGTTCAGGGTTTTTCGCCAGGTGACGCGCGGCGCTAGCTGTGTCGGCTCGTCCGCGATCCGGGCGTGAAAGCGAACCATGAAGTCTTCGCGCAATGCGGGGTCGCCGCGCAGCGTGTCGCCGATCAGGTGGAACATTTCCCAGGTCTCGCAACATTCGTCGCGTTGTTTCAGGCGCAGCATCGCCTGCTGCGTCTCCGCCCGCCCTGCTTCGCCGTCCATGAACGCTGAAATTCGATCCATCACCATCTCCTGTCTTTCGGGGTGCCGAGCTGGGGCCGCAACCGCTCGGCGATGGCTTCGCGCGCGCGAAAAATCCGCGAACGCACCGTGCCTATCGGGCAATTCATGATCTGGGCAATTTCCTCGTAACTCAGGCCGTCAATTTCGCGCAGCGTAATCGCGGTCCTCAATTCCTCAGGCAACTCCTGGAGCGTGGAGTTCACCGTTTCGGCGATTTGCCGCGTCATCAGCTGCTGTTCCGGCGTATTCATGTCTTTCAGTTGGTCGCCGACCTCGATGTCTTCGGCCTCTTCGATGTCGACCTCGGTCACGGTCGGCGCACGCCGCCCCAACGCGACCAGGTAATTCTTGGCCGTATTGATGCCGATGCGGTAGAGCCACGTATAAAACGCGCTGTCGCCGCGAAACGACGGCAATGCGCGGTAGGCCTTGATAAAGGCCTCCTGCGTCACATCCTCGACCTCGCTGGCATCGCGAATGAAACGCGACAGCAAACGCGCAAGCTTGCGCTGGTATTTGACCACCAGCAGCTCGAACGCTTTCTTGTCGCCGCGTTGCGCCCGCTCAACCAGTTGCTGGTCGACTTCACGCTCGCCCATGAAACCGGTCCCTGAGTTCTTATGCTTTGCCGGCGCTAAGCCCGCGAAAACAAAGCGCTAAGTATACCTCAGCCCGCGCTGCAACATGGGTGTAACCAGACCGTTACCCGACAGACAAGCGAAATTGCGGATTAGTTCACTTGTATGCAGGGTTATCTTAAACGGCGCCTATCGGCGGGTGCCGGTCGCGTCTGATGTCCAGCGAACTTCGTCGATAGCCCGCAGCCCATACGCGGCGAATCGGCAGGTTAACGGCGGGAGGCCGATCTTTGCAGCCCCGGCGGTACTAACCAGCGCTCAGCGCAGCCAAATCCACCTTCGATCAATAGGGCCAGCAGCGCCGCCGGCACCGCGCCGGCGAGCAACAGCGTCGCGTCATTGACCGCGAGACCCGCCACGATCCGCTCACCGTAGCCGCCGGCGCCGATAAAGGC
>JAYVME010000026.1:0-6358 GCA_043759115.1 Betaproteobacteria bacterium
CTGTCGCCACTGCTTCCAGTAGCACATTCGCACCCGTCGGCGCAGCCATTCATCCAGCTCTGGGACCGGTCGGTAATACTCGGAGATGCCGAAGTAACCTGCTCACTCAATTAACCGGAGTCCAGGTTCGTGTTCTAAACTATGGGTGCGAGACGGTTGAAAAAGAAGTCATTGCTCACGGGCTCATAGTGCCTAAACAGCCGCTATTCGTTGATGTTCCTACTCTTCAAACAATTGCGGGTACAACCGACATTCCCCGACTCGATCGGGAACTCGATAACCTCAGGGGCCTTGAACTAATTTCCACCGGTTTCCTCCCCCAATCATCGACGATCGACATCATGCCATCAGCTCTTGCGCTTAACTTGTATGTCCGGTGTCAGGGGTCCACTGGGTCGCCAGCGGATTACTTTAAGTTGACGCCGGCGAGTAAGGTTTGAGTTCTAACCACGCAATCCACACAGTCGCGCGCAAAAGCGGCCCGCGCTGGTGATTGCGAACGTTACCTAATTTGAGTGCGCCGGCAATCACACCACCGGCGTTTTCACCGGCTTGCCCGCAAAATGCAAATGCAGGTTCTCGATCTGCAAGGCGCCCATCGCCGTGCGGGTCTCGTTGGTGGCGCTGGCGACGTGCGGGGTCAGCACCGCGTTATCAAGCGTGAAAAATTCAGGCGGCACTTTGGGTTCGTGCTCGAACACGTCCAGCCCCGCGCCGGCAATTTTTTTCTCCTGCAAATAGCGCAGCAACACAAGCTCATCCACCACCGTGCCGCGCGCGACGTTGACCAGGTACCCCTGCGGACCGAGCGCATCCAGCACGGCTGCATTGACGAGCTTGTCGGTTTCGGGGCCACCGGGGGTTATCACCAATAGTACGTCGGAATTTTTTGCGAGCGTGACCGCATCGCTGTCGTAGGCGTAAGGCACGTCTTTTTTGCGGCGATTGTGGTAGCGAATTTTCATGCCGAAGGCCAGGGCGCGTTGCGCAATCGCTGCACCGATGCGGCCAAGGCCGAGGATGCCGAGCGTTTTGCCGCCGATCGAAGTGCCCAGCGGATAATTCCCTTTCGCTTGCCATTCACCTGCACGCAAATAGGCGCCCGCCTGCGGCAACTTGCGCAGCGTATTCAACACCAGCGCCATTGCGCAATCCGCCACGCAATTGTTCAAGGCGCCGGCGGTGTTGGTGACTACTATGCCGCGCTTTTTTGCGGCCTCAAGATCGATTTGATCGACGCCGACGCCAAAGTTGGCAATGATTTCCAGCTTGGGCAGCGCGTCCATCAGCGCGGCATCCACATTCGAGTGCCCGGTATGCGCCAACCCGCGCACGCTCAGTGACGCTTCTTTCAATGTAACGGCGCGATCCTTCGCCGCGAAAAGCTTGATCGCGGAAAATTCCTGCACCAGCCGTTCGAACGTCACCTTGTGACCCTGCGCGGTGATGATGATGTCGTGTTTCATGATTTAGAGCTCATTCAAAAAATTCCCGACCATTGTTAACCGCCGATGAACGCCGATTAACACCGATGAGACCGCGTTGACAAACGGTGAATCAAGAGTGAAATTACGCTTTCCCGGTACCCGTTTCTAATCACCAGCCCACTAAATCTCGATCTGATCGGCGTGGATCGGCGTCCATCGGCGGTTACGCATTAAGTTTTAGATGGCGTCTTAAAAGCCTGTGGTATTGCAGGATAGCGTTCGCGGCAAACGTTATTTGGCGAGCTTTATCATCCTGAGTTCGCTCTTGACGAGATCGGGCACCACGACGAGGTAACCATTGGTCATGGGCACGACGCAGAAATCAGCGGGACCCTTGAATCCCGACGCGAGCGTTTGCATGCCATCCTTTTCGCTCCAGCTGAACAGTGAGCCCGAATCCCAGTCGGTGGCGAGTATGGTGCCGTCCGGCATCTGATACAGGCCGTCGAGGCGCCCGATGTCCTTCGTCAGCTTCTTGACCTCACCCTTTGCGGTGAGCGCAAAAATGCCGCGCGCTTCCTTGTCGGACTTGAAGCCGGCCATCAGCAACGAGCCGTCCTTTGCCGGCCAGAGCCCGTTGGGGCTGATACCCTTGTCGGATAAAACGCGCGTGATCTTCGGCGCGGTCTTCGCGTTGAGGAAGTCCGCCGGCTCAATCTTGTAGAGCTGGTCCGCGCGGTTGTCGCCGACGTACAGCGCGTTGCCCATGACCGCCGGATCGTTGGCGAACGTGATGCCGGCGATCGGGAGCTTTTTGCCCTTGTGGGTCTTGAGATCAAAAATCCACACCGAATCGATGTCGGTGACCCACAGCCGGTCGCCCTTCACCCACAGACCCTTCGGCTTGTTGAGCACGTCGCCCGTGTCGGGTAGAAACCGGCTCTCGATGATTTGTCCGTCGAGCGACACCTTGGCGATGCGGCCGTTGCCGTCTTTCTCGCCGGGCTTTAACTCGCTGCCGCCGAAATTACTCACGTAAAACACCTTGGCGGCGGGGTCAAAGACGATAGATTCTGGAAACGCGAATCCGGTCCGCGTCTGGTCATAGATCACCCGCAGCTTGCCCGCGTCCGCCGCATCTGCCGGCGCCGCAAAACCGAATTGCGCAACGGCCACACCGGCCGCGAGAATCAACGCCGCTTTCATTTTTCTGCTCATGGCATCCTCCTGTGTAAGATTCGCCCGGACTGCCGCGCCCGACGCTGCGGTCGGTTTTTGAATGGCAAGAGGCGATCCAGGCTACGCGCCATGATAGCGTGAAATCCGGATTGCTGGCATCGCCGGCGCGGCCGCTTGCAATCGGGCGCGCGGCATGGCATATGACGATCTATGAAAATCGCTGAACTGCTGCTGCAAACGCTCGAAGCCAATGGCGTCAGCCATCTCTTCGGCAACCCGGGCACGACCGAAATCCCGCTCGTGCGCATGTGCGAGCACCGCAAGAAGTTGAGCTACGTCGTCGCGCTGTCGGAAGTCGCCGCGGTGCCGATGGCCGACGGCTATGCGCGTGCCACGCGCTCGCTCGGCGTCGTCAACCTGCACGTCGCGCCCGGCCTCGGCAATGGCAGCGGCGCGCTGTACACCGCGAGCATCGTCGGCACGCCCCTGCTCGTGCTGGTCGGCGGACAGGACCGCAGGTTTCTTCACACACAACCGATTCTGTACGGACCGCTCGAAACCATGGCACGGTCGGTTACCAAAGCGGTCTTCACGTTGACGGATGGCGCCAGCGCGGAGTTTTATATCCGCAAGGCAATTCGCACCGCGCTTACACCACCCACCGGTCCCGTCGCGCTCATCTGCCCGCCGGATTTGCTTGAAGAAGAGATCACCGGTGCGCCGCAAGCCGTTGTGGTGCCGGCGCTGGGCGGGCTTGCGCCGGAAGACGTGCACGCGTTCACGTCATTCCTTGGCAAGGCGCGCAATCCGGCGCTGATCGCAGCCGAGGACGTGCATTGGGCCAATGCGAGCGGCGAATTGCAGCGACTCGCGGAATCCATCGGCGCGCCGGTTTACGCCGCGCCCTACACCGGCATCCTGCCGCTTGCCGCGAGCTCCCACGCGTACGCGGGCTATCTGCCGCCGAGCCGCGCGAGCATGGTGAAGCTGCTTGCCGCTCACGACGCGCTGTTGATGATCGGCGGCACCGGTTTTCGCACCACGCTCTTCAGCAATGCCGTATTACCGCAACCGAAAGCGTGGCTGGGCACCGACGCCCGCTTCGACTGGGACGACGGCGAATTCACACTGGCCCGCAGCGCCGACCTCCGGCATGCGCTGGCGCGCATCGCGGACGCCGCAAAGCCGTCGCGCACGCGCAAAGCCGCCACGCCACCGCCGCTTGAAATACCCGCCGCGGAAAAAACACGCCTGCATCCGACGCGCGCGGTGGATGCGATATTAAAAACCTTCCGCAACGCGCTATTGGTCGACGAATCGGGACTATCAACATCGGACGTCAAAGCGCTGATGCAGACCGCGGGCGGCGAATATCTGATCAACGGCAGCGGCGGCATCGGCTGGGGCTTGGCAGCGTCGGTGGGTGCGGCCATCGGGCAGTCCGCGCGCCAGATCGTGGCGCTGATCGGCGACGGCTCGGCGCTCTATGCGAGCGAAGCGATGTGGACAGCCGCGCACTGCGGCGCGCGCGTGCTGCTCGTGATATTTTCGAACCGGCGCTACGCGACGCTCAATGCGGCGGCGGCCCGCATCGCCGGTCATGAGTTGGACTCGTTCACGATCGAGCCACCGGTGATGGATTTCAGCGGGCTGGCGAAACTCTACGGGTGGAATTACACCAGTGTTGCGAGCGAATCCGAATTGACTGCATTTCTCGCGCACAACAACGGCAGCGTCGCGGGCAATACGTTACTCGACCTGAAACTCGACCCGGCGCTGAAACCGGTCACTGCTTCACGGCATTTCTAAGTAAGCTCTGAATATCCCCATTTTCGTCGTTCCCGCGCAGGCGGGAACCCAGGACAATCAAACACGCCTGGACACCCGCCTGCGCGGGTGTGACGTTAATTAAAGATTCGCTAATTCAATCGACTTTCGCACCCGAGCGTTTAACCACGTCAGCCCACTTCGTCACTTCGCTTTTGATATGGGCGGCGAATTGCTCGGGCGTACCACCCACGAGTTCGAGGCCCATCTCGGGCAGTTTCTCGCGCACCACGGATGTGGCGAGCGCTTTGTTGATCTCGGCATTGAGCCGCGCAATGATCGCTTTCGGCACTCCGCTGGGCACGATCGCGCCGGCCCACGCGCTGACCTCAAAGCCCGCTACCCCAGCTTCCGCGACTGTCGGCAACTCCGCAAAGGCCGGCACGCGTTTGGCGCTGGTCACGGCGAGCCCGCGCAGGCGGCCCGCCTTTACGTGCGGCCCGATCGAATTGATGTTGTCAGCCATCAACTGCACCCGTCCCGCGGTGAGATCCGTGATCGCCACCATGGCGGCTTTGTACGGCACGTGCACCATCTGCGTGCCGGTCATCAGCTTGAAGAGCTCCATGCCGACGTGGATGCTCGAGCCATTGCCGGTCGATGCAAAAATCAGTCTGTCCGGGTTCTTCTTCGCGTAGTCGATCAATTCCTGCACCGATTTCACCGGCAGCGACAGCGTGACCGCGAGCAAGTTGGGCGTAAAGTACATTTGCACAACGGGCTGCAAGTCCTTGTCCGGATTGTACGGCAATGTGGAAAAGACACTGCGGTTGATCCCCAGAGTTTGAATATTGCCGTGGCCGATCGTGTAACCGTCGGGCGTGGCCCGCGCAATCACTTCCGTGCCAATGGACCCGCCGCCCCCGGGCCGGTTTTCGACGACGACTTGCTGTCCGGTCTGCCTGCTCAATTCAGCCATGATCACGCGCGCAGCGACGTCGGGCCCGCCCCCGGCGGCGCTCGGAATGACGTAACGTAACGGCCGCTCGGGATAGGCGGCGGCGACTACAGCGCCGGCGGCAATAAGCAGCCATGATATGCAAGCTATACGAACGAAACCGGCCATGAATCCCCCTCCAAAAACTCCATGGGCCGCGCCCAAGGAAGAATATCTTGGCATACTACGGGAATATATTCAGAGAAAGAATGAAATCATGTCCGCCAACGAAGCATTGCTTGCCACCTCTGCCGTCGAACTGCGCCGCCGGATCGGCTCCAAGGAAATCTCACCGGTCGAATTGCTCGAGGCGTGCATAGAACGCATTGCGCGGATCAATCCGGCGGTCAATGCGGTCACAGCAACGTGCTACGAGCGAGCACGCAAGGAAGCTAAGGCCGCGGAGAAAGCAGTGCAACGCGGCGATGCGCTTGGCCTCTTGCACGGGCTGCCGACCGGCATCAAGGACCTTGAAGAAACCGGCGGCCTACTAACGACGTTCGGTTCGCAGCTATATCGCGATTTCGTCCCCGAACGCGACAGCGCGATGGTGGCGCGCGTGCGCGCGGCCGGCGCCATCGTCGTCGGCAAAACCAACGTGCCGGAATTCGGCGCCGGCGCCAACAGCCGCAACGTGGTGTGGGGCGCGACCGGCAATCCATTCAATCCCATGCTCAACGCGGGCGGCTCCTCCGGCGGATCGGCCGTGGCGCTGGCGTGCGACATGCTGCCCGTGTGCACCGGGTCCGATACCGGCGGCTCGTTGCGCATTCCGGGCGCCATTTGCGGCGTGGTCGGATTTCGTCCATCGCCGGGCCTGGTGGCAGTAGAAAGACGCGGACTTGGCTGGACACCGATCTCGGTCGTCGGTCCGATGGGCCGCAACGTGGCGGACGCATGTCAGTTGTTGTCCGCGCAGGCGGCAATGGAAGACTGCGACCCGCTGTCCTATCCCGTCGATCCGCTCGAATTCGCGGTGCCCGTGGCG
>JAYVME010000027.1:0-2662 GCA_043759115.1 Betaproteobacteria bacterium
GCGCGGGTGTGGGCGCAGAACGGCGCGTTTGCGATCGGCGATGTGCTCGATCAAACACTAGCTGCCGCCGCGGATGCCGTGGCATTTATCGGCAGCGGACGCGCGATTGGCGCGCTGGCCGACATGCGCGGCGCCGATGTATGGATGCTCACTCCGCCCGACGACAAAATCATTCCTTGCGGCAAGGAGCTCGCGGCGAGCGGGTTGTTGAAGTCCGGCAACGTCGTGTTTCATTGCAGCGGCGCGTTGCCGTCGCGCGATCTCGCGGCGGCAATGCCGCCCGCTACTTTGGTCGCGAGCGTTCATCCGCTGAAAAGCTTTGCCGACCCCACGCTGGCGGCGCAAACATTTGACGGCACGTACTGCGCCGCGGAGGGAGATGCGGCGGCGCTCGCCGTGTTGAAACCGGCGTTCGAGCGCAGCGGCGCGCGCGTGTCTGAAATCGATCCGGCCTTCAAGACGATTTATCACGCGGCAAGCGTTATCGTGTGCAATTACCTGACGGCCTTGCTGGAAACCGGGATACGGAGCTACGAAAAATCCGGCTTCAAGCGCGACGACGCGCTGCGCATGATGGAGCCGCTGGTGCGCGAAACGCTCGATAACGTTTTTCGCCTCGGCACGGTCGACGCACTGACCGGGCCGATTGCTCGCGGCGACCACGCGGTGGTCGCGCGCCAGGTCGATGCGCTGACCGCGTGGGACCCGCGCGTCGCTGAAATCTACAAACAGCTCGGCGCGGTCGCGGTCGAACTCGCGCGCGCGCAGGGCAGCGCCGATCCGGCTGCGTTGGCCGCGATCGAGCGCTTGCTGGCGGGCGACCCATAGCGTTTTGGTGTGATAAACGGAGAGACTGGCTAGTTTTTCGGCTCCGGCGTGATGAGATTGAGCGAGGGGAAATACGTCCGGTAGCGGCACCGGGTTTGATGCCCAGAAGATCACGGATTTTCTTGGGAATAATGACCTGGCCTTTGCTCGTCATTCCCGCGAAAGAGACTGTGTAAAAACTCTCACGCACGAGCGGTTCAATGAGGCCTGAGGCTTTGCGAGTTGAGCAAATGACTCGATCATTAGGAAACGACGACCGCTTGTCGCGGTTACGCCCAGCTTGGACCGATCATCATTTGCAGTTTCTGCATCAGTTGCTCGAAGCCGAGGATGTTCAGCGTTCGTTTCAGGTTATAGGTGAGCACGGCAATCGCCATCTCGCCCTTCACCTTGGGCAGCGTGCGCAGCAGGAATCCCCCGGGCATCATCGCTTTGAGATTTCCGAAGGGATGCTCCGCGACGGCACTACGCAGCCGCATGAAGCGCGGATTTCGTTGCGTTCGCTCATGCGCTCGTTCGGCGGCATCGGCATGCCAGGAGCGTGCGATGCTGCGGCGTTTGCTCCGGGTGCACAGCGGCTTCTTCTCACACCGCGCACAGGCACTCGTCCAGTAGTAGTCGGTCTGCGCCTTGCGATCCCGCTTATAGCGCTGAAGCAATGCACCTGCCGGGCAACGATAGGTGTTGGTGGCCGGGTCATAGATGAACTGCGACTTGGGGTAGAGGTCCTGCGCCCGCGTGTTCACCGCTTCCTGCATCGGCACCACGGGGGTGATGCCCTTCGCTTCGCACGCGGCGGCCTGTGCGCCGTTCATGTAACCCGTGTCGGCGAGCACCGTCATCGATTCCGCCCCGAGCGCCTGCTGGGCCTGACTGGCCATCGGCTCAAGACTCGCGTGATCGTTGCGCTCGGTGGTCACTGCGTGCGCGACGATGAGCTTATGCTTGGCATCGACCGCCTGCTGCACGTTGTAGCCGGCAATCCCCGTGGTGCCGCTGGCCCGCAGCATCACGCAGTCCGGATCGGTGAGTCCCACCCGCGGGGTCTGCTTCTTGCCCGTGCCCGCTTCGGCTTGGGCGGCGAGTTGCGTTTGCGCCTGCTGCAGTTGTTCATCGCGCCGGCGCAGTTGCTCAAGGGCGGCTGCGATGTGCGCGCGATCCGGTTCACCTTCTGCGGCCTCCTGCGTGTCAGCCTCGTCCATCTGCGCCAGATACTGCGCCACCCGCTGCTCGATGCGCGCGCGCTGCTTGGCGGCTTGCTCAGTGCTCACCAGGCTCGCTTTGGAAGCACTGGCCTTGAACTTCGATCCGTCTACCGCCACCACCGGCGCCTCGCCGCCTACCAACTGCGCGCCGCGCAAGAACTGCACAAACTGCGCACACACCGCCTGGAATGCCTGCGCATTCTCCCGCCGGAATTGCGCGATCGTCTTGTGGTCGAACACCAACTGTCCCAGCAGCCACATCATTTCCAAATTGCGCCGGCATTCGGCTTCGAGCTTGCGCGACGTACGCACCCGGTTCCAGTAGCCATACAAATACAGCTTCAGCAGATCATCCGGCGCATACGGCGGCCGGCCTTCGCCCACGGGCACGCTCTTCTTGAACCCCAGCGCCGCCATGTCCAGCCCGTCGACATACCGGTCGATCACCCGCACCAGCGCGTGTGCACCCACGTAGTCTTCCACCGCCGGCGGCAGCAGCGCGGTTTGCGTGCGCGCGATGCCTCGCTTATGCTGGTGCCCCATACTCGTCTCCCGATTGTCCCTCATATCAATTCAACGTACCACACGCGCATACGATGACATCAATGTGTAGTTTTTACACAGTCTCC
>JAYVME010000028.1:0-2658 GCA_043759115.1 Betaproteobacteria bacterium
CGCTGCACCCAGTTCGCGTGATAGTCGAAATGCGCGCCCCATGCGACGCCGGCCGCGAAGCGTTTCTCGAACGCTGCGGCGCGCGGCGCGTAATAGCCGCCCATGCTGAACGCCATGACGGCGACGCGTTTGGGATCGACATCAGGCCGGCTCGCGACATAATCGTACGCCGCCGCGGCGGGCACTTCGTAATCGTAGCGGCTCAGAATATTCTGCAGGCGCAGCGCCTCGCCCTGCCCCGGGCCGTCGATCGCCAGCGTGTGGATGCCGCGATTGGCGAGCTCGACGCCGCCGAACAGCACTGACAATTCCTTGGCGCTGTCGAGACCGTCGAAGAAGCACACCGTCGGTGCTTTGCCCGCCACCGGCGACTTCATGAACCACGCCGGCAGCGTGGTGCCTTCGTATTTCACCTCCACGCGCTCGATATTCGGATAGCGCACCTTGATCCCGCGCCGGAAGCAGCGCAGGCAGCTTTGGTACAGTTCTGTTTTCTTCGCCCCGGGCTTGACGAAGCGCTCGCCGACAAAATAATACGTCGACGCGCGCAGGTAGTGCGAGGCGGCGGTGAAATGATGATTCTCGCCCGCCGCGTCATCGCCCATCTGCTCGATGCGCTGCGCCTCGCGCTCCCATTCGACACCCCACGCTTCGTTGTCGCCGACCTTGCCCTTCAAACGCTGGCCGACACGATCGACTTCGCTCACCGACGAACATCCCCACCTTGCCATCTCGATTGCGATCATCATGCCCTGCGACCACATGAAATTATCCGGGAAATATTGAAACCAGTAACGCTGACCGCCGTCTGCCATGCTTATCTACTCCATTCAACTAGAACACATCTCAAAAATCTAAAACATCAATTAGCCGCCGATGAACGCCGATGAAAAACTAATTTCAACGCCTCTTGACGAGCACACAAAGTCCACGCACAAAAACTCCGACATGAACAATCGATTATAATTTTTTCGTATTTCTCTATGCTCTTTGTGACTCACTTCTTTGGCATCGCTATTGCAATGTTATCGGCGTTCATCGGCGTTCGTCGGCGGCTAGCTTGTTTTGCCGTCAATCGATCTTAAGATTGATCCGCTGCGCGAGCTTCTTGTATTTGTCGATATCCGCCACCAGAAACCGCATGAACTCGTCGGGCGTGAGGCCGGTCGGCTCGGCGCCGAGGTTGGCGATCTGCTCGCGGATGCCGGGTTCCTTCAACGCCTTCAATACTTCGGCCAGCACGCGGCCGGTGTTTTCTTTCGGCGACTTCGCCGGCGCATAAAGTCCGTACCAACCGCCGATCTCCGCGCCGTATATTCCCATTTCATCGAGCGTCTGCAAATCCGGCAGCACATGCGAGCGCCGTTGCCCCATCTGCGCGAGACCGCGCAACCTGCCCTGCTGGATCGGCGGCGCCATCGACAGGGGGCTCGCGAACATCATGTCGATGTGCCCGCCGAGAAGATCGGTCAGCGCGGGTGCGGCGCCTTTGTACGGCACGTGGGTGATGTTGGTGCCGGTCGCCGCCTTGAACAACTCGCCCGCGAGATGCAGCGTGTTGCCGTTGCCGGCGGAACCGAACGTGAGTTGACCGGGTTTCGCTTTGGCGAGCGCAACGAGTTCCTGCACGTTCTTCGCAGGCACCGACGGATGCACCCCGAGCACCATGCCGGCGGATTCGCCGATTTGCGTCAGCGACGCGAAATCCTTCAACGTGTCGTACGGCAGTTTCGCGTGCAGCGCGGCGTTGGTCGTGTGCGAACCGGTGGTGACCAGATAGGTATAACCGTCGGGCGCGCTGCGCGCCACCAACTCGGTACCGATGATGCTGTTCGCGCCCGGCCGGTTGTCGATGACGACCTGTTGCTTGACCGCTTCACCAACGCGCTGGCCGATCAGGCGCGCGACTGCATCGGGTGGACCGCCTGGCGGCCACGGCACTACGAAACGAATGGGGCGCGCAGGGAAGGACTGCGACGACGCGGGGAGCGCGGTGATTACCGCGCAAAGGATGAGGGATGAAGGATGAAGGATGAAATTTCTAAAACTCCGACTTCGACCGGACCGCACCGAAATCGTACCCTGCTTTTCCTTCATCCTTCCGCCTTCCGCCTTCATCCTTCTTACTTAATAACGTAAGGATTTACGGGCGAGCCGACCCCGCCCGTGATCGGCAGCGCGGGTGCCACGAACATGAATTCGTAACGCTTGTCCGCCGCGCATTCTTTCGCCAGCGCGCCGAAATCGAAAATCTCGCCGACGGTCAGTCCCATGATCGGAATCGCGATCCAGTGCCACGGCTGATTGGTGTCTTCGGTCTCGTTGGGCCGTACTTCGGCGCCCCAGGTATCGGTGACAATCGCCGCGACTTCTTTTGCGTGCAGCCAGTCGAGCGTCTCAAACGCGAGCCCCGGCGCGTCGCCGCCCGAGTAACCGTCCCAGTTCTTGTCGGCGAACTTGCGCTCGACGTGCCCGGTGCGCACCAGCAGAAAGTCGCCGCGCTTAACTTCGACTTTGTGCTTTTTCGCGGTGTAATCAAGCTGCTCGTTGGTGATCGCAAAGCCGTCCGGCAGCCACTTCTTGCCGAGCGCGCGCGCGACGTCGAGCAGCACGCCGCGGCCGACCATTTTCTCCTTGGTCTTCTCGATGCCGCCTTTC
>JAYVME010000029.1:0-6327 GCA_043759115.1 Betaproteobacteria bacterium
ACATTCGCCAGCAGAATGCGCTGCCCCGCGACCTCGACCCGCCGCATCTTGCCCGGGGGCAGCGCGTCGACTTCGGCCACCTTGATGAAGCGATCAGCCATGCAATCCTCGATACCGGCCGCGGCGCCGCGGTCCGCATTCCCGAACTTGACGCGACCGCTGTGTCTCGCCGGCAAGAGGGTCCGGGCACTCCTGAAATCGATACCATACCATTATTCGGTCCCCGCCCGGCGCAACAACCGCAGGCGCGACCGAGGGCAGCTCAGATTGATTTCGAAGCGACGTGGACGACGAATGATAAGGGTCGCGGCCGCTCGCCGGCCTCGCATAGCGGCCGCCCGGCAAACCGCCGCGCGAACGCGATCTCGCTGCGTTGCGGCTAATGCCTTTTCATAAAGAAGATGAATTCATTGTTGGCGGTCTCGGACGCGAGGAGCTCGTTGCCGGTCTGCTTGGCGAACGCCGCGAAATCCTTGACCGAGCCCGGGTCGGTCGCAACGATCTTGAGAATCTGCCCCGACGCCATGTCGGTTAATGATTTCTTGGTGCGCAGTATGGGCAGCGGGCAATTCAACCCCCGCGCATCGAGTTCCTTGTCGAAATTCATCTTATGCTCCCGCCGAAAATCATTTTCGTATTGGCATTTCCGCAACAACCGGCATCGATTAAAATAATATTTGAATCATGGATTTGCAGTCTTCCTGCGCGCGTCGGGCGACCGCTTGGGGGCGGCCGGACTAACTAAATGACTAAACGCGCATATATCCAATTACTTATTTTATGATACGCGGTATGATTTGCATAGTCGAGTCGGGCGAAAACCGGCCTTGGCGCTAGTGCAAAGAATTGCGCGCGCCAGACACCGGGTAGCGCATCGAGTGGAGGAGACCACGACATGTCAGCGGTAATGAATATCGATAACGCACGTCTTGATCAGTTGATCAACGAGCGCCTGGATGCAATTCTGCCGCAGAAGCTCGCGGAACTGCACGCCAAAAAAACGCCGGCGATGACCATCATTGCGACCAAAGGCACGCTCGACTGGGCCTACCCGCCGTTCATACTGGCGTCGACTGCCGCCGCGCTCGGCTGGAACGTCTCGGTTTTTTTCACGTTCTATGGCCTGCAATTGCTGCGCAAGGACCTCTCGCACCTCAAGGTAAGCCCTCTCGGCAACCCGGCGATGCCGATGAAGATGCCGTTCGGCCCCAAGTGGTTCAAGGCGATTAACTGGAACATTCCCAATGTCGTGCAGGCCGCGATTCCCGGTTTCGAATCGCTCGCCACCACACTCATGAACCAGACGATCAAGAACAACGGGGTTGCTGATATTGCCGAGTTACGCGCGCTCTCGCTCGAAGCCGGCGTCAACCTGATCGGCTGTGAGATGACCGTCGGCCTGTTCGGTTTCAGCCATGACGATTTCATTCCGGAAGTGAAGGACTACTGCGGCGCCGCGACCTTTCTGCCCATGGCAAAAGACGCCGACGTCAGTCTGTTTATTTGAGCGCTGTGCAACATCGATAGGGGGAATGTCATGAAATTCAAGAACGGCATCAAACTCGCGGTGATTACGGCACTGTGTGCGCCGGCGTTAGCGTTTGCGACCAACGGCTATTTTCAGCACGGCTATGGCGTCAAAGCGCAAGGCATGGCCGGCGTCGGCATTGCATTGCCGCAGGACGCGCTCGCCGCGGCGACCAACCCCGCAGGCATGGCCTTCGTGGGGGATCGGGTTGATCTGGGCGTGGTGTGGTTCCGGCCGATGCGCGGCACCGACATTACGGGTACGGCGGGCAGCTTTTCCAACGGTGCGTTCGAAGGCAACAACACCAACAATTTTCTGATTCCGGATTTCGGGTATAACAAAATGATCAACCCGCGACTGTCGCTCGGCGTGTCGGTCTACGGCAACGGCGGGATGAACACGGATTACCGGGCGATCCCGCTATTCAACGGCGCCGGCAACAACGTTGGCGTCGATCTGTCGCAGTTGTTCATCTCGCCGACCGTCGGGTTCAAGCTGAACGACAAACACGCGATTGGCCTCGCGGTCAATTTCGCCTATCAGAAATTTGCCGCCAAGGGACTGCAGAATTTTGCAGCATTCTCGAGTGCGCCGACCGCACTGACGGACGTGGGCCACGACTCATCGACCGGCTGGGGGGCGCGCGTTGGCTGGACCGGTCAACTGAGCGACGCCGTTACCCTGGGGGCCACTTACCAGACGAAAACTCGCATGGGCAAGTTCAGCAAGTACGCGGGGTTATTCGCGGAACAGGGCAGTTTCGACATTCCTGCCAACTTTGGCGCAGGCATCGCAGTGAAGGCCGCGCCGGCCTTTACGCTCGCGTTCGATGTGCAGAAGATTCAGTACAGCGGCGTGAGAAGCATCGGCAATCCCTCCCTTCCACTGCTGGCCGCTGGTTCCCTGGGCACCAGTAACGGCCCCGGCTTTGGCTGGCAGGACATGACGGCCTACAAACTTGGCGCGAGTTGGGATTACAGCCCGACGCTAACGTTTCGCGCGGGCGTCAGTCACGGTAGCCAGCCGATCCAGCCGCAGGACGCGCTATTTAACATTCTTGCGCCCGGCGTCATCGAGAATCACGCGACCCTCGGACTCACGTGGGCCGTCAGCAAGACCGGCGAGCTTTCCTTCAGTTATATGCACGGCTTCAACAAGAACGTGAACGCGCCCGGCGCGGTCCCCGGGATTTTTGGTGGCGGCAACGTGAACCTGCGCATGTATCAGAATTCACTCGGCGTCGCCTACGGCTGGAAGATGTAACCCGCGACGGTCCACCAACAACACAACAAAAAAGGGCTGGCCGTGCGCCAGCCCTTGGTGTTTCTGGCACCGTTCAGGCCGCAGCTGCGCTGCGCCGTCCCGGAATGAGTTTCAGCAAGCCTTTGCGCATCGGCTGCTGTTCACCGATCTGCCCGGCGATCTGGACGCACACCGTGCGGCAGATCTCGACCATGGCCGGATCGGAAATCCGGTAGAAAACCTGGTTGCCCGCTTTTCGCCTTGCGATAACGCCGCCGCGGTGCATGAGCCCCAGGTGGCGCGAGACATTGGTCTGCGTCGCGCCGAGTTCTGCGACGATCTGGTTGACCGATTTTTCTTCCTGGCAAATCGCATGAATGATTTTGAGCCGGGTCGGTTCCGACATCATGGAGAAGTATGTGGCGACCGCTTCGAAAACAACATCTAGTTCGCCCATATTAATCGCCATGTGTATGGAATAACGTAGCAATTTATGAGTACTCGCGCGTAGTGTCAATAAGAAACGCAAGACCTCATCTGCCGACCGCAGCGTAGCGAAATGATTGTTTGTGCCGCTGGTCTTTCAGGGCGCTATCGGTTGCCGGTGTCGGATGGAGCTTCGCATCCGCGCAAGGCTAGCCGCCAGGCCCTCATGTCCGCGGTTTGCGCATCCAATGCCCCGATTTGCCGCCTTTTTTCTCGATGAGGCAGATGTCCTCGATGCGCATGCCGCGATCGACCGCTTTGCACATGTCGTAAATCGTCAGCAGGCCGGTGGCGACCGCGGTCAGTGCTTCTATCTCGACGCCGGTGCGGCCGCGGGTTTCAGCGGTGACTACGCACGTGACCGCATTGTGCTTGCGTTCGACGGTAAACTCGACGCTGACGCGCGTGAGGGCGAGCGGGTGGGCGAGGGGTATCAAATCAGGCGCGCGTTTCGCGCCCTGGATCGCGGCGACGCGCGCAATGCCCAGCACGTCGCCCTTTTTGGCGCTGCCCGCGGCGATCATCGCCAGTGTTGCGCGTTGCATCACAATGCGGCCACCGGCGCAGGCGACGCGATGTGTTTCGTCCTTGTCGCCGACATCGACCATGTGCGCGTGGCCGCGCTGATTAAAATGGGTGAGTTTTTTCAATTTCCGCCTCCATCCGGGCCGGGCTCGCTCCTGTAGAATCAGGCAGGAACATCCCTCCGCGTGTTAAGTATAAGACACCATGAACGCCGTCATCGCAATAATTTCCCGCTGCGTGCCGCAAACGACGAATGTACGCGAAAAGCGATACACGGCCTCGTCATGGCTGTAAGCGATTCCAACCGCGGCACCGTTGCCAATGTGCTGGCGCGCGCATTCGACGCCTACGACACGGGCGATCTTGAAACTTCGGGCCGGCTCTGTATGCAGCACTTGAGCGCCGAACCGGTTGATGCGTTAGCACTGATGCTGGCGGGTCTCATCGCCAAAAAGGAATTGAAGTTTGAGGACGCGATATCGTCGCTTGAACAGTCGGTGCTGATTGCGCCCGATCCCAGGGCGTTGACGAGTCTCGCCGATTGCCTGTGGCGCGTGGGCCGGTTGGAGCAGGCGCTATTCCATATCGATCAAGTCGTCGCCGGGTATCCCGAAAACCTTGAAGCCCTCCTGCTCAAGGCTGCTATTTTGCATGGGCAGCGACAGTTTGTCCCGGCGCTGGAGTGCATTCTCAATGCGCAGTCGCTTACCCCCGACTCTTATCTGGTGGCGGCCCGGTCGGGCTGCATTCTGACAGAACTCGGAAAGTATGAGCTTGCGGAAGAGTGTTTTCGGAACGCGGCGCGTTTGATGCCCGCCTTCAGGCACTGCGGCCTGATTCAATTCGGGGAAAGCGTGTGGCGGCAAATCGCGCCGCAAGCCGGTGCGGTATCGACCGACGATTTCGCGCCGCTGCGGGCGGCGGATATTTGCGCGCCCTACGATGCAGTTATCATGGCGTGTTGCGATGCCCGGTATTTTTACAAGTACGGCGTTACGTTCGTTAACTCCTATGCGCAGAATTCGGCGCGAGAGAAGCTGCTGCATTTGCATATTCTGGATCCCGACGATGGGTTCGCCGCCTACCTTGAGCGGTTGGTCGCGCGGCTGGGATTGCGCAATATCGCGGTGACTTATGAATACGCGCCGGTCGATGAAGAGCCGGACTTCAATCTCAGGCGCACGTTTTACAGCTGCGCGCGCTTTCTGCGCATCGGTTCGCTGCTCAGGCATTACCAGCGGACCATCGCATGCTTCGACATCGATTCGGTGTTCGAGGCGCCGCTCGATGACATGCTTGACGGTGTCGGGACGGCGGATGTCGGGCTGATTCAGCGCGAACCGCCCGACTCGCCGTGGCTGGACATTGTCGCCAACATCGTGATTGCGAATAATACCGACCGCACATGGCGCTATTTTTCCGCGGTCGAAAATTTTATCCGGCATTTCACCGGACGCGGGAAATTGTTCTGGCACCTGGACCAGATCGCCCTTTATTGCGTGCTGAAAATGATGGAGCGGTTCGATGAGCCGCCGCGTGTCGGCCCGCTTACGGCGGCCACGCGTGTTTCGATCTGGCATATCGGCAACCCGTATGAGCACAGGCTGAAGGAGCACCGGGTGGCACGCTATCATCTGGCAGATCTTGCGCCGCCTTTGGATCTGCCGTAGGTGCTCGGCGGCGGCGGGCAGGTGACCGCCGCGGCAAGGAACTTCGCTGAATTCGGACTATCATATTCGTGTGAAACCCGTTTTTCGAATATTGACGATGCTTTTGTGCGCGGCTCCGGCGGCGCTGGGCCAGGGCTTGCCCGATCTCGGCGACGTATCGCAAAGCGAGCTGTCTCCGCAGCTCGAGCGCCAGATCGGCGAAAGCATCATGCGCGAGATCCGCGCCGATCGCAGCTATTCCGACGACGCGGAAATTACCGACTACCTCAATACGCTGGGTTACAAGCTGGTTGCGGCGAGTGCCGACTCGCGGCAGGAATTCACTTTTTTTCTGATCATCGACCCGCAGGTCAACGCATTCGCCCTGCCCGGCGGTTTTGTCGGCATTAACTCGGGCCTGATTCTGACCGCGCAAAGCGAGTCTGAACTGGCGGGCGTGGTATCGCATGAAGTGGCGCACGTCACGCAACGTCACATGGCGCGCATGGTCGCGCAGCAGAAGCAGTCGCAAATTATCACGATTGCCGCGCTGGCCGTCGCCATACTGGCGGCGCGTTCCAGCCCGCAAATATCCCAGGCGGCGATAGCGGCGGGCCAGGCGAGCTCGATTCAATCATCGCTCAATTACACGCGCGATCACGAGCGCGAAGCCGACCGTGTCGGTTTCCAGGTGCTCGAACGGGCGGGGTTCGATGCGCAGGCCATGGCGTTGTTTTTCGAACGGATGCAGCGCTCGACCCGGTTCTATGAAACGAATGCGCCGGCCTATCTGCGCACCCACCCGTTGACCTATGAGCGTATTGCGGACATGCAGAACCGCGCGCAAAACCTGCCTTACCGCCAGGTGCCGGACAGCCTCGAATTCCAGTTGATGCG
>JAYVME010000030.1:0-6324 GCA_043759115.1 Betaproteobacteria bacterium
ATTTCGACCAGCGGCAATTCGAAGAACGTGCTGGCGGCAATTGTCGCCGCGCATGAAAACGGCATGAGCGTGGTGGCGTTGAGCGGCCGCAATGGCGGCGGGATGACCGAAGTGCTGCAAGCGTCCGATATACACATATGCGTGCCGGCGCAAAGCACCGCGCGCATACAGGAGGTGCATTTGCTTACGTTGCATTGCCTGTGCGATGCGATCGATTGTTTGCTACTGGGAGTCGAATAATGAATATGCATAAATTGCGCCTGCTGGCTTTGCTGGTTGCCATGCCCGTGCCCGTTGCCATTTTGTCCGGTTGCGTCGCCGCGGTGGTTGGCGGCGCCGGCACCGCCGTGCTGGTCGGTGAAGACCGGCGCACGGTGGGCACCGTCACCGAAGACCAGGGCATCGAATTGAAGGCGGCGAACCGCATCAACGACAAGTTCAAGGACTCGCACTTCAACCTCACCAGCTACAGCCGCATGGTGTTGATCACCGGCGAGGCGGCCGATGCGGCAATGAAGGCTGAAATCGAAAAAATCGTACGCGCCGTCGAGAACGTGCGCGGCGTTTACAACGAAATGACCATCGGCGGCAACACCGCGATGTCGGCGCGCGCCAACGATTCGTTCGTCACGTCGAAAGTCAAAGCGCGTTTCCTCGACGAGCGGAAATTCAACGCGGTGCACGTCAAGGTCGTGACCGAAGCCGGCGTGGTGTACCTGCTCGGGCTGGTCAAACGCAAAGAAGCCGACGACGCGGTTGAGATTGCCCGCACCACCAGCGGCGTAAAGAAAGTCGTCAAGCTGTTCGAGTATCTCGATTAAATAAACCGCGCTTGCAATCCGCCCCCGCTTTCGAAGCCAAGATCTGCGCACCGGCAGAACTTGCCGCGCGCGTCGCGCAATCGGCGCGGCCGCTGGTGTTCACGAACGGGGTGTTCGACATCCTGCACCGCGGCCACGCGAGTTACCTCGCGCAGGCGCGGGCGCTCGGCATCGAGCTACTCGTCGCCGTCAACAGTGACGAATCGGTGCGGCGCCTGGGCAAAGGGCCGGATCGCCCGATTAATACCCTCGCCGACCGCATGGCGGTGCTCGCGGCACTCGAAGCCGTAAGCCTCGTAACTTGGTTCGACGACGACACGCCACTCGCGCTGATTAAACTCGCGAGACCCGAAGTGCTGGTCAAAGGCGGCGACTGGGCAACCGACAACATCGTCGGCGCCGCGGAAGTAAAAAGCTGGAATGGCGCGGTGCATTCGATACCGTTCATTCACGAACGATCAACCAGCGCCACGCTTGCCAAAATACGGGGTGATGAGTGATGAGCGCCTGACTCATTACCCATTGCCCATCACGCATTACCGATTCACTGGTTTTTTGCCGCGGTCTGCGCGTCAGCGCAAGTGGTTGCCTTGAGTTGCGCGGCGGGGAAATCCGTCTTCAGTTCGGCAATTTTAACGGTGGCCGCGTCGCCCGGGTCGCGAATCACGAACGTGCTCGTTTTTGCGCCGCGCGGGCCCACCACCGCCGAGCGCACGGCCTTTTGCCGCAGCTGCGCGAGATAATTATTCGCGGCCTCCTCGGTGGTGAACACACCGAGCGAAAGCGCAAACTGCCACGGGTCGTCGTTCTGCATCACTGAAAAACCCGTGATGCCGCGGGCTTTCAGTTCGTTCGCCTTCATATCGGCGTCCAACCGGGTTTTCAGCGGCGGGATATACACCCAATAGGATACGCCCGCCTCGCGCTGCGACACCTTGTCGGCCGGCGCCAATTTCGCGAGCGCGGCTGCCGCGCGCGGTACATCTTCCGCCGCGAACCCGCCCCACTCAAGACACACGAGTCCCGGTTGCGGCCGCGACGCAGCCCCCTGCTCCTTGCGCTCGGGCGCCGGCGCGCCGGGTTTCAACAATTTCATTTTGTCCGGGCTGATCTGCAACAGCGCAATCTGGGCGTCGGCGCCGACGCGGCCCCCGGCAAAGCGTATGTAGCCGAACGCCGCGACATTGGCCAGCAGAAATATCAAAAACAGCAGTCTCATAGGTTGTGTATTACATCCGCCCGCTTTATGTCCACCGGTTACCTTGTGCCGCCGGCAATGGTCAGCAATCCTTCGAGAACCAGATTATCCACTACCTTCACTTCAAGGTTAAGGTGGCGCGCGATCAACGCAGCACCTCCCCCGGACAGCACGCACAGCGGGTGAGCCTGCCCGGCGTCTTCGAGAAACCGCGCCATGCGCTCGACTGCCCCGCACAATGCATTGATGGCGCCGCTCATTATCGCGTCACCGGTCGCATCGGGAAAAAACCTGAAACCGCCCCGCTGCAGCTTGAGAGCGTCGGTGTTGGCGGCGAGCGCCTTGCGCATGAGGTCGGCACCCGGAACGATTACGCCGCCGGCAAACACACCGTCGCCGGTCAGCGCGTCGACCGTCAGCGCGGTACCCGCATTGACCACGACCGCCGCCGCACCGAACAACCGGCGGGCGCCGATCAGCGCCGCCCAGCGATCGCAGCCGAGTTGCGCCGGCCGGGCGTAACTGCTGCTGACGCCGCATTGCGCGCGCGCGCTTTTTATCCAGCGCGGCGCCGGCTTCGCCGGCAGCGCGCGCGCTATTTGATCGCGCAACGCAACGCCGGCGACGTTCGATATCACGATCGCCTGCGGCGCATCGAGGCCGGCGAGCGCCGCCTTCAGTTTTTTCGCGCGCGCGGTTTCGACCCACCCCTGAAAAAGCCAGCGCGCGCCGTCGTGGGCGCCCCACTTGATGCGCGTATTGCCGGCGTCGATCGCCAAGACGGTCGCTGCCGCCTGCCGCCCGCCGCCTTCGATCTTCATGCTTGCGCCCTCAAACTCACATCCCCGCTGTGAAAGCGCAACTGGCCGGATTGCGTTGCCAGCAATAACGCGCCGTTTTCCGCCACGCCCTCCGCCATGCCGTTGACGATGCCGCCATCGGGCAACGCAAGCCTTACGGGCTTGCCCTGATAAACGTGGCAGCGTTGCCATTCATCGCGCAGCGGCGCGAAACCATCGCGCGCGAATGCCGTCAGCACGCGCTCGAGTTCGATCAGCAGCAATGCCAGCAACCGGTTGCGGTCGGGCGCAGCGCCCGCGGCGGTGGCGACATCGACGACCGGTTGGTTGATGCGGTCGAGCAACGCTTGAGGCATGCGGCAGTTAAGTCCGATGCCGATCACCGCGGCGCTGGGGCCCAGCATGTCGCCCTGCATTTCGATCAAGATACCCGCCAGTTTGCGCCCGCGCCACAACACGTCGTTCGGCCATTTCAGTCCGGCATCGCCCACGCCGCACGCCGCGAGCGCGCGCGTCACAGCCAGTCCGACGGCGAGGCTGAGACCGGCCAGAAACCCGGCGCCCTGCTGAAAACGCCACAACAGTGAAAACGTGAGCGTGGCGCCCGGCAGTGCATGCCAGGCGCGGCCGCGGCGGCCGCGTCCGTGCGTCTGCCATTCGGCGGCGATCACCGTGCCGCGAAGCGCACCCTGCGCCGCGCGTTGCATCAAGAGCGTGTTGGTCGACTCGACACGGTCGATCACCTCCAGCTCGAATTGCGACGCATGCGCGCCCAGCCCGCTTTCAATGGCGCCCCGCTCGAGCAGCGACAGCGGTTCGATCAGACGATAACCGCGGCCGCGCACCTTGAAAATCTCGATGCCGAACGCATCCAGCGCGTGCAGCGCGTTCCACACGCTGGCGCGCGATACGCCGAGGCTGCGCGCCATCGCCTCGCCGGAGCGGAATTCACCGTCGGCGAGCATGCGCAATGCCTGGAAGGTCAACGCATTCATCGGGTCGTATAGGATAGTCGAAAAATACAGTCCGGAGGAATTCCCGCCTTCTGCGAACTTTTCGGCCATCCCGCCGCCGAGCTGATCCGCGCGCACGGCACGCCGGGCGCGCGTCCGTTTCTCGATTTCGTGCATGCCGACGATCGCGCGCGCTGGTGCTCGACAACCACTTGAAGCTCATCCGCAGCGAGCCGGTGACACCGTATTACCCGTTTCGCATCGTCGACCGCGTACAACGCGTGCGGTGGCTCGAAATCAACGCGGCGCTGTGCAAAATGGCGCAGCGGGCTGCCCAGTCCTTCCTGCTCGACGTCACCGAGCGTCAGACCCTCCAGAACGAACTGCAGCGGAGCCTGGTCGAACGCGAAGCTATTCTCGACAATTCGCTGGTCGGCATCGCGTCCATCGATGCCGGAACTCAGCGGCTTCGGCACGTTATTCACGCTGCGCGAAAATGTCACCACCTCGCGGATTCCGTTTATATTCCTGACCGCCCGCACGCAAACCGACGACCGCAAATGGGGCATCAAGCTCGGCGCCGATGATTTCATCACCAAGCCGTTCTCGCTGGCCGATCTGCTCGCGGCGGTGAAAAAACGTTTGAGCCGGTAACTGCGGACGCCCATTGCCCAACACACGCAGGCGGGGGCCGCGGCAGACCATCCGCTCAGGACATCTGCGACTGCAGGTAGTTCATCTGGCCCACTGTCTCGACCAATTCGAGTTGAGTCTCCAGCCAGTCGATGTGTTCTTCCTCACTTTCGAGGATAGCCTCGAACAACTCCCGGGTCACGTAATCGCCAACGGATTCGCAGTAAGCGATCGCCTCTTTTAACGCCGGGTAAGCGATCTTTTCGAGTTTGAGATCGCACTGCAGCGCCTCCAGGGGCGCCTCGCCGATCAACAATTTGTGCAGTTCCTGCAGGTTGGGCAATCCCTCCAGAAACAGGATGCGCTCGATCAGCTTGTCGGCGTGCTTCATCTCATCGATCGACTCGTGATGCGTATGCTCGGCGAGCTTGGTGAGCCCCCAGTTCTTGAACATTCTGCCGTGCAGGAAATACTGGTTGATCGCCGTAAGTTCATTGGTGAGCACCTTGTTCAGATACTGGATGACTTTCTTGTCGCCTTTCATGCGTGTCTCCGCTTTGAATGTACGCGATTAAGCATAGCACCGTTCGCGCGCACGGCACGCGAATGAGAATAAAAACGACCGCCGGGAACGGAACAGCGGTTAAGCGCTTTGCGCGAACGCAACCGCTCCGCAAACCGAAGCAGAATCCGACAGCTCATCGCGCAATACGGCATGCGCGCAACGCGCGCACTTGCCGCAACTCGCGGCCACGCCGAGGTCGCGTTTTAACTGGCGCATGCTGGTCGCCCCCTGTTCCACCGCCGCGCGGATCTCGCGCTCGGTAACCGCATTGCAGATGCAAACATACATACGTCTACTCGCGAAATATCTTGTAATACGAATCATTCTCATTTATATTACAGACCTTGTCAAGCGTCATTCCGGCCACGTACCGAAGCCCGCTAACAAATATAAGCGAAGTCAGATAGATGCAACAGAACAACAAACCTCGCGACGGGAAGCCGCAAATAACGGCGTCTCGCGCGCCTGATCACGCCAACCAGCGCCGGCAAATTCGCAGCGCCGAGTTGCTCGACGGTTGCCGCGAGGTATTGATCGAGCACGCGGGCGAACTTTATTTGCTGCGCCAGACCAGCAAAGGCAAATTGATTCTGACCAAGTAACACCGTGTTTTCGTTTTGTTCAGCCAGCCAACCAGCCTTCGGGCTTGGTAGCCAGCCAATAACTCTATTTTTAAGAGGCTACCTATGTCCATCGTTCGTACTCTTGCCGGCGTCTTCGCGCTGTTCGTTATTTTCGCTAATACCGCGGCGGCGGCCGAGGCAACGCTCGAAGAAAAGCTGCAGATCCTGCAGCAGGAAATCGACAACATCAAAGCACAGCTTGCCAAGCAGTCACAGCAATCGCAACAGGCGCCGCAGGCCAATGCTTCCACCATCGGCAGCACCAGTACCGAAAGTGTCGGCGCGTCGCCAAATAGCACGACCGTAGGTGGTTACGGCGAGTTTGCCTATAACAAATACCGCAACACCGACGTCAACAACAATCAGGCCGACCTGCGTCGTTTCGTCTTGTTTTTGGGTCACCGCTTCAACGACAACTTGCGCTTCTTTTCCGAACTCGAGGTTGAACACGCGGTGGCGAGCAGCGGCGATAGGGGCGAGGTCGAGCTTGAGCAGGCCTTTCTTGACTACCGGGTCAATGGTGCACTTAACTTCAAAGGCGGATTATTCCTGATACCGCTGGGCATACTCAACGAAACGCACGAGCCGCCAACTTACTATGGCGTGGACCGCAATTTCGTGGAAACGCGCATTATTCCGAGCACCTGGCGGGAAGGCGGTCTACAACTGCACGGTGAGCTTACCCAAGGATTGAAATACAACGTCGGCGTCACTACCGGTTTCGATGCCGG
>JAYVME010000031.1:0-2647 GCA_043759115.1 Betaproteobacteria bacterium
TGGAAACGCCGCGCATGTTGCTGCTCGCGCGCAACACCTTTGCCGGCGACGGCCTCGCCAACGAGAGCGGTCAGGTCGGCAGGAACTTCATGGAAACCCTCGCGTGGTCATCGGCCGGGTTGCATTCGGAGCAGCTTGGCAGCCATCGCGGATTGCCGTCCGAGTTGATCTGCTGGGCGCACAACGCGCCCGATGCGATCCCGGGCGTTCCCGGCGGCATCCGCCTGGCGGCCAGAACCGGCGAGGCGGGATTCAGCGGGCCCGTGAATTATGCCGAGCGCGCGATCGGCGGCTGGGGCGCAGCGCACAAACGGCAGATGCGCGATACCTTCGGCAAGATGCTGGCGATCGGCATGGTCGGCGAGTCCCTGCCGAACCCGCGGACCTACGTCGACCTTGATCCGGAACAGCGCGATCAATTTGGCGACCCGGTGGCGCGCATTCACGCGCATCTTCCCGACACTGAACTGCAGAGACTGGAGTTCGGGGCACAAAAATGCCGGGCGGTACTCGCGGCGGCGGGCGTGCCGAAATTACACGAAGAATACGGGACCTACGACTACTTCAGCGCCACGCACGTGTTTGGAACGTGCCGCATGGGCGAAGATCCCGCGCGCTCGGTCGTGGACCGGCACGGCCGATCGCACGTCTGGAAGAATCTTTACGTGGCTGATGCCAGCGTGTTCCCGAGTTCGGGCGGCGGGGAGGCGCCGTCGCTCACAATTTACGCATTGGCAATCCGCACCGCCGCCCGCATTCGGCAAGCCATGGCCGGTCGCGAGGTGTAACGCGGACCGGACCCGGTCCCTAGAACCGGATCCCGACGGTGACGAGCAACTGGTTATTCTTGACTTCCGAACGGCCTCGCTCGGTCGAGTACTGGATGCTGCCGTAAAGCGAGTTGTCGGCTTTGAACCGGACACCGATGGCGGGCGTCCACGCGTCGCGGTCGTTTGCTGCAGCTATGCCGCCCACCGGCGCCTGGTCCAGACGCTGGATATCGTTGATATAGCTCAGCGAAATATAGGGAGTGAAGGGTCCCGATGTATACGCAGCCTGCGCAATCAAGCGGATCTGCGTAACGTTGACCGTGCCATCCGGCACAAAAGTACCGTTCGATAACGTGTAGGCGCCGAGTTTGTCGCGAACCTTCAGGAGCGCGCTGCGACTGGTCAACGTCCACGCACCGATGACTTCGCGGTACGTAAGGCCCAGAGAACCCATGTTGCGGTCACTGCGCGTCGAGCCGGTTACTCCTCCGGCGACGGTGTCGACATTCGTCTGGCCATAACCCAGTGTCGCGTCCAACGCAAATTTATTGTTGATGGCGACGCCCACGTAAGGTGAAACAGTTACGCCTCGGCCATTGAGCTTGCCGGCGGAGAAATTCAGATCGACATCGGTTCGATCCACGGCGGCAGCCACACCGAAGACCACGTTGTTGGCGAACGTGTAATCAACGCCAGCGAGATACACGTTGACCGAACCGCTGGATTGCAACGGCGCGTAGTCATAGCCAATATTGCTGCGCGAGAAAGCGCCCCATACGTTCCACAGCTTGGCGCCAGGCGCCGCTGCCGCGCCGGTGCTGCCCGACAAGGCATAACGCTTCACATCGAGGCCCGCCGACTGCCCGCCACCGCCGAGCGCGAAATTGCCGGCCGCGTCGCTGATGTTGCCCGCCAAGCCCAATCCGCTGACGGAAAGCAAATTAGTCGCCAATCCCGGATTGTTATTCGGCTGCGAGTCCGCGATCGTGGGTGAAACGGGTGGGGGTGGAGGGGGCGGCGGCGGAAGTCCAGCAACAGCAACACCGGCAAACGATATCAGAATGACGGCTGAGATAACGCCCGGGAAATTGAATTTGCGGCGTGGCCCGACGATGAGGCCCATCACCTCGGTGTAAAACTTGCGCGTCGCCGCGAGATCGAGTGTGCGGATCGAATAGCGGGCGATCTTGCTAAGCGGCATGACGGTCTCCTGCGGGAAAATAAGCACGCGTCACCAGTATACGCCGTCTAACTTCGTTTATTCCACGCGCGCGCTGTCAAGAGGGTCTGTTGCGTGGCGCCATAGAGTCCGCAACCGCTGTCACGATTTTGGTTCAGAACGCGAAGCAAGGCACGACGCTTAGTCATTCTAAGCCAGTGGCTTGCGACAATCTGGCGCCGTGACTCGTTAGCCGCAGGCCCGTTTGCGGGAACGGTGCCGTAGGCCCCGGATTGTACTTGCGCCACTTGACCCCCATCTCCGCCCCAGGAACAAAATCCTTTCGCCGTGAGCCGGGGGCTACAAGCCAAAACTCGTGCCAGCCCTACAGGGTTGCTGCCAGAATCGGCGGCGCATCGCAGCGTGGAGCAGGGGACCCGCTTGCGTACGTGTTTCATGCTGTTGCGGACTCTTCTGGATGCTATGATGCCATCCGCAATCAAAATCACGACTCATTCGACACCAATGACTGGCGCAATCAAGCCAGCGAAAAAAGCGTCTTCCACGTTCAATTGGAGGCCGTAAAACAACAAGCAACCGCAGATGGACGCCGATTAACGCCGATAAAAAACAAAAACCCAAATCCACAAAGCATTATTGGTCTTTTGATGTTGGTTATATCGGTGTTCATCTGCGTTCATCGGTGGTTTCATTGGCT
>JAYVME010000032.1:0-6311 GCA_043759115.1 Betaproteobacteria bacterium
CAAATCTTGTGACGAGTGTCGTACTGGCCGCGCTGTTGGCGCCGCTGCCCGGCAGCGCGCAGCCGCGCAGCGATTACCCGAATCGCCCGGTGCGCATCACCGACCGGTTGCAGAAAGAAATCGCCGCGCGCCTGCTCGCGCCGGAGACGCGGGAAAGCCCGAGTAAGCAGGGTGCGGAGCCGGTGGCCAGCACGCCGGATCAGTTTGCGGTATTCATCAAGGCGGAAATGGCGAAGTGGTCAGCGGTGATCAAGGCCGCGGGGCTCGAAGCAAGCCAGTAATATCGACAGCCGTTCAGCGGCGACCGTGGCGGGCGCGGTTGAATAGAGTGCGTGCCGCGGCGATCACCTCGCTGGCGGTGATACCGATCTGTCCGTGGTTGGCGCCTGCTAACTCGTCGGCCGCCGCCCCGTGCAGATGCACGCCCGCGAGCAGCGCATTGCGCGCATCAGCGCCTTGCGCGAGGAGTGCGGCAATGATGCCGGTCAATACGTCACCCATGCCGGCGCTGGCCATGCCGGGATTGCCGCTGGTGTTGATGAACCAGTTTCCGTCAGGCAGCGCGCAAATACTGCCGGCGCCTTTCAAAACAACGCCGGCTCGAAAACGTGCGGCGATTTCGCAAGCGGCGGCAATGCGGTCGGTTTGCACGCTCGCAGTGTCGCGTGTCAGCAGACGGGCTGCTTCGGCGGGGTGCGGTGTCAATATTGTTGGTGCCGCGCGCGTGCGAACAAGTTCCTGCAGATTGGCATCCGCTGCGATGAGGTTCAACGCGTCGGCATCCAGCACTAGCGGAATATTTTTTGTCAGTGCGGCGGCCAGTATCTGGTGCGCGTCAGGCGACTGCCCGAGTCCCGGGCCCAGGGCGAGCGCATTAAGATGGTCGAGTCGCAAAATTTCAGGCGCTGTGCGCAGCATCAATTCCGGTTGCGCCGGATCGTAACCCGGCCCGTCGTCGGCCAGTAGCCCGACGTAAACCCGGCCCGTGCCGAGCTGCAATGCAGAGCGGCCCGCGAGCAGAGCGGCGCCCGCCATGCCACGCGCGCCGCCGATGATGCCGAGGCTGCCGTAATCGCCTTTGTGGCTGTTGGCGCGGCGCGCGGGCAGCACCGATCGCAGGACGTCGCTGCCGATCACCGCGCCGCGCACGGCGGGTGCTGCCGCGGCATCCAGCTCGAGTGTGCACAGATGAATTTCGCCACAGTGATCCGGTCCTTCCAGCGTCAACAATCCGGGCTTCAATCCGATGAACGTCGCCGTGTGGCCGGCGTGGACGGCGCAACCGCGCACGCCACCGGTGTCCGAGTTGATCCCGCTTGGCACATCGAGCGCGAGCACCACCGCATCAAGCTGGTCAATCGCCGCGACGAGGTTTGCGTAATTTCCGCCCAAATCACGCTGGAGGCCGATGCCGAATAGCCCGTCGACCACGAGGTCCCACCGGCCGTTCGCCGGAATATGCTTGAGCGTCTCGCCACCGCTATTGCGCCAGGCGGCGAGGGCGGCTTGCGCTTCCGCCGCTAGCCTGGCCGCTTCACCGGTGAACACCACATCAACCTTGAACCACCATGCTTTGAGGTGACGGGCGACTACGAAAGCATCGCCGCCATTGTTGCCGGGGCCGGCCAACACGAGCACCCCGCGGCCACCGTCGGCGATGACGTCGCGCGCGATTTGCGCGGCGGCGAGACCGGCGCGTTCCATGAGGCCGAGTGGATTCTGCGCTTTGACCGTCGCGGCTTCTATTGCGCGTATCTCGCCAGCGCGATACACGGGAATATTTATGGGTGATTGGAAAGTCATGTCGGCAGGTCGTATTTTCCATGTAGTTTATCTTACGTAACAGCGTTCGGGTCTGCGGCGAAGTCTGGTTTCGGGTAAAATCCGGTTTTACGGACATCGCGCTGATTTCATGCCGCAACTCCTCAGCCTGCGCGGGCGCAATGCCCTCTCCGAGTTCCGCTCACGCAAGCTCAACGAAGCTCTCCAGCACGCCCGGCTCAGATTAGCCGGCATCAGCGCCGAATACCGCCATTTTGTGAGTGTGTCGCGTGCGCCCGACGCATACGAAACTGCGGTTCTAGACCGCATCCTGACCTACGGATCCGCGGCGCGTGAGGCGCCTTCAACGGGCCAAATGCTACTGGTCGTGCCGCGGCTGGGGACAATATCTCCGTGGTCGTCAAAAGCCACCGACATCGCGCGCCAATGTGGTCTCGCAGTGGTCGAGCGTATTGAGCGCGGAACCGCGTACTACGCAAGCAAGGCTGACGGCAGCTCGCTGTCGGTCGAAGAGTTGGCGGCGCTGCTGCCGTTGATTCACGACCGCATGACCGAGACCGTGCTCGATGCGTTCGATGAAGCGGCACGGCTGTTTCATCATTACGAGCCACGGCCGCTCACCGTTGTGGATTTTCTGGGCGGCGGCAACGCCGCCCTCGAGACCGCCAATCGCGAAATGGGCCTCGCGCTCTCCGACGACGAGATCGAATATCTCGGGCAGAACTTTGCGCGCATCAAGCGCAATCCGACGGATGTCGAATTGATGATGTTCGCGCAGGCGAATTCCGAGCATTGCAGGCACAAGATCTTCAATGCCGATTGGGTGCTCGACGGCGAGCCGCAGGCGAAGTCGCTGTTTGCGATGATCCGCAATACGCATGAACGGCACCCGCGCGGAACCGTTGTCGCTTATTCTGACAATTCCTCGATTATCGAGGGCGCGCGCGTGCGGCGTTTTTATTCGATGCCCGACGGTGGCTACCGCTATGTCGAGGACGACGCGCATATTCTGATGAAAGTGGAGACGCACAACCATCCGACCGCTATCTCGCCGTTCCCGGGTGCGGCGACCGGCGCAGGCGGTGAAATTCGCGACGAAGGCGCCACCGGGCGCGGCGCCAAACCGAAGGCGGGGCTGACCGGCTTCAGCGTGTCCAACCTCAATATCCCCGGCTTTATCCAGTCGTGGGAGCGCAACACTTACGGCCGCCCGGGGCGAATTTCGTCGGCGCTGCAAATCATGCTCGACGGACCGGTCGGCGGTGCGTCGTTCAACAATGAATTCGGACGTCCCAATCTGTGCGGGTATTTTCGCACGTACGAACAGGAAGTCGCGGGCGAGATGCGCGGTTATCACAAGCCGATCATGCTCGCAGGTGGCATCGGTAACATTTCCGCGCGACATTCGCACAAGCAAAAACCGGGCGCCGGCGCGCTCGTCGTCCACCTCGGCGGACCGGGCATGCTGATCGGACTCGGCGGGGGCGCTGCGTCGAGCATGCAGACCGGCGCCAACATCGAGAACCTCGATTTCGATTCGGTGCAGCGCGGCAATGCGGAAATCCAGCGCCGCGCGCAGGAGGTGATCGACCGCTGCTGCGCGCTGGGCGACGACAATCCCATTCTGTCGATACACGATGTGGGGGCGGGCGGGCTGTCGAACGCGTTGCCGGAACTCGTGCACGGCGCGGGGCGGGGCGGGCGGTTCGATTTGCGCAAGATCCCGAGCGAGGAGCCGGGCATGTCGCCGCTGCAGATCTGGTGCAACGAAGCGCAGGAGCGCTATGTGCTCGCGATCGCGCCCGCGCGGCTCGAAGCGTTCGCGGCGATTTGCGCGCGCGAGCGCTGCCCGCATGCGGTGGTCGGCACTGCCACCGCGGATGACCGGCTGGTGGTCGCCGACCCGGTGCTCAAAAGTACCGCGGTCGACATGGATCTCTCGGTGCTGCTGGGCAAGCCGCCGAAAATGCTGCGCAATGTGAAGCGCCGTCCGCTGCGTCTGGCGCCGTTTGACGTGTCGAACATAGACCTGCGCGAAGCGTGTCTGCGCGTGTTGCGCCTGCCGGCCGTTGCCGACAAAACTTTTCTGATCTCGATTGGCGACCGCACGGTCGGCGGCATGACGGCGCGCGATCAGATGGTCGGGCCGTGGCAGGTGCCGGTCGCCGATGTCGCGGTGACCCTCGCGGGATTCCATGAATATGCCGGCGAGGCGATGGCGATAGGCGAGCGCACGCAGCTTGCGCTCATCAATCCGCCGGCGTCGGGGCGGATGGCGGTCGGCGAAGCGATCACCAATATCGCGGCGGCGGCGATTGCGAACATCGGCGACATCAAGCTGTCAGCCAACTGGATGGCGGCGGCCGGTCATCCCGGTGAAGACGCGGCGCTTTACGACACGGTACGCGCGGTCGGCATGGAATTGTGCCCGCAGCTGGGCATCAGCATTCCAGTCGGCAAGGATTCGATGTCGATGAAGACGACGTGGAGCGAAGGGAATGCGAAGAAGGAGGTCATCTCACCCCTTTCGTTGATCGTGTCGGCGTTCGCGCCCGTGACTGACGCGCGCCGGACGCTGACGCCTGCGTTGCGTATGGATTGCGGCGCCACGACGTTAGTGCTGGTCGATCTGGGCGCTGGAAAAAACCGGCTGGGCGGTTCGGCGCTGGCGCAGGTGTATGGACAGATTGGCAGTGTCGCCCCCGATCTTGATGAGCCGCCAAGACTGACGAAGTGGTTTGACGTCGTGCAGGCGCTGAATCGTGACGGCCGTATTCTGGCCTACCACGACCGTTCCGACGGCGGACTATTTGTCACGCTGTGTGAAATGGCGTTTGCCGCGCGTGCCGGGGTTGAAATCGCGTTGCTGGGTAGCGCCGTGCGCGGCAGCGCGATCGCGGAGCTCTTCAACGAGGAACTGGGCGCGGTGTTGCAGGTGCGTAGCGACGACGTGTCGCTGGTACGCAACGCTTTCAAAAACGTTGGATTGGGTGACGCGGTGCATGAAATCGGCGGACCCGTCGCGCGCGACGAGGTCAGGATTGTGTTTGATGGTGTTGAAGTATTGCGTGTGCGGCGCACGGAGTTGCACCGCGCATGGTCGGAGACCACCTTCCATCTGCAGCGGCTGCGTGATAATCCGGCGTGCGCGCAACAGGAATACGACCGCATCGCAGACATTGAAGACCCGGGAATATCGCCGCATCTGACGTTTGATCCCGCCGCCGATGTCGCAGCACCGTTCGTGCACGGCGCGCGGCCGCGCATCGCGATATTGCGCGAACAGGGCGTTAACGGCCATATCGAGATGGGAGCGGCGTTCGACCGCGCCGGATTCGACGCGTTCGACGTGCACATGAGCGACATTATTGCCGGTCGCGTGAAGCTTGCCGACTTCAAGGGGTTCGCGGCGTGCGGTGGTTTTTCATATGGCGACGTGCTGGGCGCGGGCGAAGGCTGGGCAAAGTCCATTCTGTTCAACCGCCGGGCGCGCGACGAGTTTGCAGCCTTCTTCCAGCGCGGCGACAGTTTCGCGCTCGGCGTGTGCAACGGCTGCCAGATGATGAGCAATCTGCATGAAATCATCCCGGGCAGCGACGCATGGCCGCATTTCGTGCGCAACAAGTCGGAGCAATTCGAGGCGCGCTTCGTGATGGCCGAGGTGCTGCCTTCGCCTTCGCTTTTTTTCGCCGGCATGGCGGGCAGCCGGCTGCCGGTCGCGGTAGCGCACGGCGAGGGCTATGCCGAATTCGCGACTCTCAAGCGGCGCGAGGCGGCGCTCATAGCGTTGCGGTTTGTCGACAATCAGGGTGCGGCGACGGAAGGTTATCCGTACAATCCCAACGGTTCGCCGGCGGGCATTACCGGTTTAACCACACCGGACGGCCGTTTCACGATACTGATGCCGCATCCGGAACGCGTATTCCGCGGCGTGCAGAATTCATGGCATCCCCCCGGCTGGGGTGAGGATGCGCCGTGGCTGCGCATATTTCGCAATGCGCGCCTGTGGGTGGGGTGAGGCGGGATTGAAGATTGAGGATTCAGGGTTCGGCGGGAATGGAGGGGCGAAATGAAACCGTTCTTTGCGTATGTGCTGGCATGGATTGTCGTCGCGCCGGGCGCGGCCGTCGCGGCACAACCGTCTTTCGCGAACGAGGTTACGCCAAAGAAGCCCAATCCGCATTTCGTGCGACTGGACACCAACAAGGACGGCTTCCTGTCGTATCAGGAAGCGCGGGTGGACAAGGAAGCAGCGCAGCACTTCGCGCTGTTCGACGAAAACCGGGACGGCAAGCTTAGTGAAGACGAGTTTCTCAAGCTGAAGGCCGCGCAGGCGCGGCACCGCGCAGGCACCCACATCAGCGACAGCGGAATAACGAGCAAGGTGAAGCTCGCAGTGCTCAGGACCAAGGAGCTCAAGTCAACCGACGTTCATGTCGATACGCTGGCCGGGGTGGTGAGACTCGCCGGTGAAGTCGATAATGCGAAGCAGGCTGCGCGCATCGTCCAACTGGCGGGTCGCGTCAAGG
>JAYVME010000033.1:0-13794 GCA_043759115.1 Betaproteobacteria bacterium
GGCATTCTGGTCACGTCGGAATGCCGATTTACAATTCATCTATCGCCCATCACTCATTCCCGGTTACATCGGCGTTTATCGGCGTTCATCGGCGGTTCCCAGGCTTTTCAAGATTATTGAGACAAGTTCTAACGGTTAGCACGCGGGCGGCGCCGGGGACGCATGTTAGAATCAACAGCACCAACCCGATTTGCCGCGAGTAGTTCGTCATTTTCTTTTTCCGGCGGGAAAACGCGTGACCAGCGCAGTTCAATTCAAGCCTTCGCCCACTGTCGTCATCGCCTCGCGCGAAAGCGCGCTCGCGATGTGGCAGGCGCGCAACATACAACAGCGGCTCGCGACATTATATCCGCAAACAATAGTGACCATCCGCGGGATGACCACGCAGGGCGACCGCATCCTCGACCGCGCGCTCGACAAGATCGGCGGCAAGGGTTTGTTCGTCAAGGAACTCGAAGACGCGCTGGCCGCGGGCAGCGCCGACATCGCCGTGCATTCGATGAAGGACGTGCCGATGGTGCTGCCGGACGGTTTTGCGATTGCCGCGATCACCGAACGCGAAGATCCGCGCGACGCCTTCGTCTCCGGCCACTACGCGGACTTTGCCGCGCTGCCTGGCGGCAGCGCGGTCGGCACCTCGAGCCTGCGCCGCGAAAGCCAGATCCGTGCGCGCTTTCCGCAGTTGGCGGTGGCGCCGCTGCGCGGCAACGTGCAGACCCGGCTCAGGAAACTTGACGACGGCCACTACGCAGCGATCGTGCTCGCCGCCGCCGGATTGAAGCGGTTGGGGCTGGCCGATCGCATCACCGCGATTCTGACGCCGGAGGAAAGTCTGCCGGCGCCGGGGCAGGGCGCGCTCGGCATCGAGTGCCGCGCCGATCGCGCCGATATGCTCGCGATGATGGGGGTGCTCAATCACGACGCGACCGCCGCTTGCGTGCGCGCCGAGCGCGCTCTCTCCCGTGCTTTGGCGGGCAGTTGCCAGTTGCCGCTTGGCGGTTACGCGCAGGTCGAAGGCGACCGGCTGCGGTTGCGCGGTTTCGTCGCGAGCCAGGACGGCAAAGAATTCGTGCGCGCCGAGTTGACGGGTGACATGCGCGACCCCGAGACGCTCGGCACCGAGCTTGCCGCGCGTCTGCGGGCGCAGGGCGCGGCGGAAATTCTTGCTGCGCTGGAATCATGAGAGAGGCGAGAGGCGGAAAGCCACGCCGTGCAGGCGCGGTTTACTCATCACTCCTCACCCCTCACGCATTGGGATGAGCGAAGCGAGCAAAGGCAAACCGCTGGTGGGCAAATGCATCGTAGTGACCCGCCCCGCGCACCAGGCTGAACACCTTGCCGCTTTGATCCGTGCCGAGGGCGGGGAACCGCTGCTCTATCCGGTGATCGAGATCGTCGACATCGAAGATAGGCAGCCGCTCTATGCGCTGATCGACCGGCTTGACGAATTTGAGTGGGCGATTTTCGTGAGCCCCAATGCGGTGATGAAGGCGCTCAGCCTGATCAAGGCGCGGCGGGCGGTGCCGCCCGGTTTGCGGTTCGCCGCGGTCGGGCACGGCAGCGTGCGCGAATTGAATAATTTCGGTATGACCGGCGTGATTGCGCCGGCGCGCTTTGACAGTGAAGCGCTGCTCGACATGCCTGAAATGAAGAACGTAGCGGACAAACGCGTGGTGATTTTTCGCGGCGACGGCGGACGCGATCTCATCGGTGACACGCTCGCCGCGCGGGGCGCGCTGGTCGACTATGCCGAGTGCTACCGGCGCGCACGGCCGCCGCGCGATGCCACGCCACTCATCGACGCATGGGCGCGGGACGAATTGCACGCGATCATCGTCACCAGCAGCGAGGGCCTGCGTAATCTCGTTGAGCTGGTCGGTGCGCGCGGTCGGGAGCGGTTGCGGAAAACGCCGCTCTTCGTGCCGCATGCGCGCATTGCGGCGACCGCGCGCGAGCTTGATCTTGGCGGCGTCGTGCTGACCGGGCAGGGAGATGCCGGGCTGCTCGAAGGGCTGCAACAATGGTTCGCCGCCCGCGCCTGAATGCCAGCACCTGTTTACAGCAGCACCGCCACTGATTAGAGTTGGAGCGATGGAAGAAATTTCAAAACCCGAAGCGCGCGACCCGGCGGCAACCCCCGCGCCGGCAGGCCCGCGCGCTCACTCCCGCTACACACAACCGGTGGCGATGGTAGCGGTGGTGGCGGTCCTGTTGCTGGCATGGCAGTGGTACGACAGCCATCAGCAGATCAATACGCTGCAGCACGAACTGGCGCAGCGTCTTGCCGCCGCCGATGCCGAGAACAAGCAAAGCCGCGGGGTCGCCGAGCAGGTGCGCGAAGCCACGCGCGAGGCGCAGGTCAAGCTGGGTGTGCTCGAAGCCAAGTTGCAGGAATCGCAGAACCAGCAGATCGCGCTCGAGGCCCTGTATCAGGAATTGTCGCGCAGCCGCGACGAGTCGTTGCTGGCGGATGTCGAGCAAACGCTGCTGGTGGCGAGCCAGCAACTGCAACTCGCGGGCAACGTCAGGTCGGCGCTGATCGCGCTGCAGGCGGCGGATGCGCGGCTCGCGCGGCTCGACCGGCCGCAACTCGCGGGGTTGCGCAAGGTGATTGCGCGCGACATCGAACGGTTGAAGCTCGCACCCTATGTCGACGTGATCGGCATCAGCGCGCGCATCGACAACCTGATGGGCGCGATCGATAACCTGCCGCTCGTCATGGAAATGCGGCCGTCCGAGGCCGCATCCACCGCCAAAAACGCCGCGGATGCCGACGCCAGTGCATGGGTGCGATTCACGCGCGAGTTGTGGCGCGACCTGCGCGACCTCGTGCGGATCGAAAAAATGGATCGTCCGGACCTGCCGTTGCTGGCGCCGGGCCAGAGTTATTTTTTGCGCGAAAACCTCAGGCTGCGCCTGCTCGGCGCGCGGCTCGCGTTGCTCGCGCACGACGAAAAAAGCTTCAAGGCGGATCTCAAGGCGGCGGGCGATTGGCTCGCGCGCTATTACGATATGCGCGACAAGGTGGTCGCCAATACGGTCGTCGCGGTGCGTCAATTGCACGACGGCCGGATCAGCATCGAGGTGCCTGACGTAGCGGCGAGCCTCGACGCGGTGCGTAACTACCGCCTGACGCGCGAACGCGCCCGTTAAGCGGACCCGCCATGCGCTGGCTATTCTGGATTCTCGGCTTGTTCGCGCTGGCGGTCGCCGTGGCGCTCGCGCTGCGCTTGAATGCCGGTTACGCGCTGCTGGTATGGCCGCCCTACCGCGTCGAGTTGTCGCTCTACCTGCTGGTGCTGCTGCTGGGCGCGGGATTCGCGTTGGGTTACCTGCTGCTGCGTTTTATCTTCGGCGCCATCGGGCTGCCGGTCAAAGTGCGCGAGTACCGGGAGCGCCGTCGCCGCGAAAACGCGCGGATCATTATGCTCGATGCGGTGGGCGCGTTTTTCGAGGGACGCTACGGACGCGCCGAAAAGGCGGCGGCGAGTGCCATGGAGTCCACCGAGACGCCCGTGCTCGGGGCGGTACTTGCAGCGCGCGCGGCGCACGAGTTGCGCCGCTTTGACGAGCGCGACGCTTATCTCGCGCGCGCCGCAGTGGTTGCGCCGGACGATGCAGCGATGCGTATCATCGCCGCGGCCGAGATGTTGCTCGACCAACGGCGGTTCCAGGACGCATTGGCGGCATTAAAGGCGCTGCCGAAGAAGCACACCGCGGCCTTGCGTCTCGAATTAAAAGCGCAGCAGCAGGCCAAGAATTGGGAGCAGGCGTTGCTGCTGATCGAGCAGCTGGAGCGGCGCGGCGTATTCGATGCAACCCAGGCCGGCCAGTTGCGCCGCTACGCGCACGCCGAGAATTTGAAACGCAAGGCGCTCGACCAGCACGCGCTGGATGAATGCTGGCAGAAAATTCCGACAGAGCAGAAACGTGATGCCAAGGTTGCCGCCGCCGCCGTGCAATGTTTCATGGCGCTGGGCGGGTGCGCGCAGGCAACCCAGGTCATCGAGCAGGCGCTGGAGACGGAATGGGACTCCGATCTGGTGGGGTTGTACGCCGAGTGCGTGGGCAGCGATACGATCCGGCAGATCGAACGCGCCGAGAAATGGCTCAAGACGAATCCGCGCGATGCGGTGCTCTTGCTGGTGCTCGGCAAGTTATGCGCGCAGCGCGAGCTATGGGGCAAAGCGCAGAATTATCTCGAGGCGAGTATCTCGGTGGAGCCGATGTATTCGGCTTATCTCGCGCTCGCGCAGCTGCATGACCGGCTCGGCAACGCCGACGCCGCGCGCCGTAATTATCGCGAGAGCCTGGAACTGGCCGTCAATCAACTCAAGCAAATGACCGGCGGGCGTCGACGCACCTCTCTCTAGAGCGAAGCCGCAAAGTACGCGAAGGACCGAAAGAGGCGAGAGGCGTGAGGCGGAACAATAGTAACCCCAAGTTCTCCCTTGCTCCGTCGTATTCCCTTGGTGGCCTTTGTGCGGTTCGAGATTGGGGGTTAGTTCGAAAGGATTTCGAGATCAGCCGGCTGGCGCGGCGGGGGTGAATGCGTCGGAGAAAAACTCTTCGTCGGGCAGGCCACGCTGGGAGGTGAAATCGCGGTGGGCGGACTCGACCATGATCGGCGAACCGCACGCGTAAACCTGATAGCCGCTCATGTCCATAATGTCCTGCATGACCGCCTGGTGAACAAGGCCGGTGCGCCCGGTCCGGTTGTCGCCCGGCAGCGGTTCCGACAGGACCGGCACGTACTTGAAATTGCCGTGCGTACTCGCCCAGCGTTCGGGCAGCTCATGCATGTAGATGTCGGCGCGCACGCGCGCGCCCCAATAGAGCGTCATCGGGCGCGAGCTGCCAGAGTGAAACGCGTGCTCGATGATGGCCTTGATCGGCGCGAAACCGGTGCCGCTGGCCAGCAGAATGACCGGTTTGTCGCTGTCGTCGCGCAGGAAAAATGTGCCGAGCGGACCTTCGAAGCGCAGAATTTCGCGCACTTTCATTGTGCTGAATACGTGCTGGCTGAACGGGCCGCCGTAATCGCGCAGATGCAGTTGCAGGAATTCGTCGTCGTGCGGCGCATTGGCCATCGACAGGCTGCGGCGGGAGCCGTCCTTCAGCAGGATGTCGATATACTGGCCGGCCAGAAATTGCAGCCGCTCGGACGCCGGCAGCTTGAGTGATAACACCATGATGTCGGCGGCGACGCGGTCCATCTTCTGTACCCGGCACGGCAGCGTTTTGATCTGAAAATCCCTGGCGGCGTCGACTTCACGGCATTGAATGACGATGTCGCCGCGCGGCTTGGCCTGACAGAAGAGCGCCATGCCGAGCCGTTTCTCCGCGTCGGTGAGCGCGCTCTGCTGGTAAGTGCCGTAATCGACCTCTCCGGCAAGCACCGTGCCTTTGCACGTGCCGCATGCGCCGTTGCGGCAGCCGTACGAGATCACATAGCCTTCGCGCAGCGCCGCATCGAGTATGGTCTCGCCATCGCGCGCGATGAAGACGTGGTTGGTAGGCTGGAGGGTTACTTGGTTGGGCATGGCAAACCGTATTTATCCCGGCGCGGGCGAACGACCGCTTTTTTAAGTTAGAATTTGCACACTATGCGACGTTTATTGATCATCGGATGCGGCGACGTGGCGCTGCGCGCGCTACCGCAGTTACGCGAACGCTATCGCATCTATGGCCTTACCCGCCACCGCGAACGCGCGCCCGTCCTGCGTGCGCAAGGCGTGGTACCGATTGTGGGAGACCTCGATGATCCGGCAAGCCTCGCCGGTTTGGCCGGCATCGCGCATGATGTTCTGCATACCGCTCCACCGCCGCAGCGTGGCGCGCGTGATACACGCACCGCCCACCTGATCGCCGCGCTGGCAAAGGGCAAAAGTCTACCACAGCAACTCATCTACATCAGCACCAGCGGCGTGTACGGAGATTGCGCGGGCGAACTGATCGATGAGACGCGGGTATTGCGCCCACAAACCGGGCGCGCGCGGCGCCGCGTGGACGCCGAGCATCAGTTGCGCGATTGGGGCAAGCGCAGCCGCGTGCGCGTCTCGATATTGCGCGCGCCGGGCATTTATTCCGAACAGCGGCTGCCGCTCGAGCGCCTGCAGGCGGGCACGCCGGCATTGCGCGCGGACGAGGATACTTACAGTAATCACGTGCATGCCGAAGATCTTGCGCGCATGGCGGTTGCCGCGCTGCGCTTCGGCCATGCCGGGCGCATGTATAACGCCAGCGACGACAGCATGCTCAAGATGGGGGATTATTTCGATCTGGTGGCCGATCGATGCGGCCTGCCGCGCCCGCCGCGCTTGTCGCGCGCCGAAGCAAGTCAGCGTATTCCGTCCAAACTGTGGTCGTTCATGAGCGAGTCGCGGCGGCTCTCGAACCGCCGTATCAAAGATGAGCTCAGGTTCAAACTACGTTATCCGACGGTGCGCGATGGCATCGCCGCGTTCGAGCCCGGGCGCGGGGTCTAGGCAGCGCAATGGACGCCTTGATCGTTATCACCAGCGCGCCCGACCGTGTGGTGGCGGAAAAAATCGCCCGTGCGCTGGTCGAGCGCAAACTGGCGGCGTGCGTCAATATTCTCGCCGACTGCACCTCGATTTACCGCTGGCAGGGTCAAATAGAAACCGCCGGCGAAGTGCCGTTGTTGATCAAAACGCGCGCTGACATTTATGACGAGGTCGAGGCGGCGATCAAAAGCCTGCACCCCTATGAACTTCCGGAAATCATAGGGGTCTCTGTAGAGCGCGGGTCGCCCGATTATCTCGCCTGGGTCAACGCCGCCACCGTAACCGAAATAGGTTGAACCCACCATGTTGATGCGTTTTATCCCCGCCTTTTTGCTACTGGTCACGTGCGTGGCCGGCGCGGCCGCGCAGGATTTGCTCGAGCCGGAAAAGGCGTTTCGTTTTTCGGCGCGCCTCATCGACGCAACCCAAGTCGAGGTGCGCTACGAAATTGCGCCCGGCTATTATCTGTACCGCGAAAAATTCAGATTCGAGGCCGATCCGGCATCCATTACGGTGGATGGATCGAAACTGCCGCCGGGCAAAGTCAAGAAAGACGAATTTTTCGGCGACGTGCAGACTTATCGCGGCGACCTGCGGTTCGTGCTGCCGGTCAAGGGGGCGGGCACACAGGCGCCGCGCTTTACTTTAAAGGCGCAGTCGCAGGGCTGCGCCGATATCGGCGTGTGTTATCCACCGCAGGAGCAGACCGCGGAGCTCGTGCTGGCGACGTTTATGTCGGCCACGCCCGACAACGGTTTGACGCCATTTGTGCGTACGCAGCCCGGCGCCGGCACGCCTGCGGCCGCAGGCCCCGGCCCGCAATCTGAAGATGTTTCAATTGCCGGGTTGTTCAGGGGCGGATTCTGGGTATTGATCGCCAGCTTTTTCGGCTTCGGTCTCCTGCTCGCGCTGACGCCGTGCGTATTTCCGATGATACCGATTTTATCGAGCATCCTCGTGCCACACGGCGCGCACCTCACGCATGCACGCGGGTTTGCCTTGTCGCTTGCCTACGTGCTCGGCATGGCGATTACCTATGCGGCGGCGGGCGTCGCCGCGGGCCTGCTCGGTACGATGCTGTCCGCCGCGTTGCAAAATGCGTGGGTGCTGACAGGTTTCGCCGCGGTTTTCGTGTTGCTCGCTTTATCCATGTTTGGCTTCTACGAGCTGCAATTGCCGAATGCGCTGCAGAGCAGGCTGACGGTGACGAGCAACCGGCTGCACGGCGGACATTTCGCGAGTGTGTTCGTCATGGGCATATTGTCGGCGTTGATCGTGGGGCCGTGCGTCGCGGCGCCGCTCGCCGGCGCGTTGCTCTACATCAGTCAGTCGGGTGACGGGGTGTTGGGCGCCGCCGCCTTGTTTGCAATGGCGCTAGGCATGGGGGTGCCGTTGCTGGTGGTCGGCGCGTCGGCCGGCACGTTATTGCCCAAGGCCGGGCCGTGGATGGAAACGGTGAAGCAGTTTTTCGGCGTCGTGCTGCTGGGTGTTGCGATCTATCTCGTCTCGCCGCTACTGCCGGCGGCGGCGCACATGCTGGCGTGGGCGGCATTGCTGATCGTGAGCGCGATCTATCTGCATGCGCTCGACCCGCTGCCGCACGACGCCGCCGGCGTCCGCAAGCTGTTCAAGGGCATCGGCGTGATCGCGTTGCTCGCGGGCGCCGCGCTGTTTATCGGCGCATTGTCGGGCGGCCGCGATATTTTTCAGCCGCTGTCCGGCTGGCGCGGCGTGTCGGCGGCGGAAGGGCGCGCGACGGTGTTCCAGCGCGTCGGCAATCCCGGTGAACTCGACGGCGCGCTCCGCGCCGCGGCCGGCAAGCCGGTCATGCTCGATTTTTATGCGGACTGGTGCGTGTCGTGCAAGGAAATGGAACGCTATACATTTACCGATGAGGCGGTGCGGGCGAGACTCGCCGGCATGGTCCTGCTGCAAGCCGATGTTACGCAGAACCTTGATGATCACAAAGCGTTGCTGAAACGCTTCGGCCTGTTTGGCCCGCCCGGCATCGTGTTCTTCGGCCGCGACGGCAATGAGATAAAGGGCTTGCGCGTGGTCGGTTTCCAGCCGGCCGAAAAATTCGCGGCAACGCTCGACCTGGCACTGCGATGAGCCGGCCGCTGCAGGCACTGCTCGCGGGCGCCTGCGCGGTGTTGTTTGCCGGCGCGGGTTTTCTCTTTTATCAATGGCGGGCGGGCGAGCAAGCGCCCGATCCCGTTGCCGCCGGTCAGACGATTCTGGCAGCCAGCCTGATGGGGATCGACGACAAGCTACAACCGTTTGCGCAATGGCGCGGCAAGGTGCTGGTGGTCAATTTCTGGGCGACCTGGTGCGCGCCATGCCGCGAGGAAATTCCCGGATTTATCCGGTTTCAGGAGCGTTACCGTGCCGACGGCGTGCAGTTCGTCGGTGTGGCAATCGACCAGAAAGAGCGGGTCGCGCCCTACGCGAAGGACATCGGTATCAATTATCCCGTGCTGGTCGGAGGGCTGGAAACCATGGAGTTCGCGCGCCAGCTGGGTAACCGGCGCAGCGTCCTTCCCTTTACGTTGGTAGTCGACCGTGCCGGTAGGGTAGCCGCCACGCAAGTGGGGATGTTGCAGTCGGAAAAACTCGAAAGCCTGTTAAAACCCTTGCTTTAATAGGTTCGGTATTGTGCCGATTTGAGCCGCATCTTCGGCTAAATTCGTTTAAAAGTTCCGAAAACTCCCAATATTTAATTATTAGGAATCGCTTTGGCTTGACGTCCACCCGTTGGGTGGTCTCCAGCCGCACTGTATACGGGCACCGGACGGTACTCCTCGGCGAATGTCGACGCCGCTCATTTCCAGCTCGATTCGGGCTCGAAACAGCCCGCCAATCTGAGTCATAATGCGGCTAAAATGGACAAAATGCGACGATCTGCGGCAAAATAGCGATAACTTGCCGATCTGAGGCTGGGGTGGCACTAGGCAGGACGCCAATCCGGCGATCTTCTTCACACCGCTACACGGTGCCGGCATGGCGACCGCAAATTATGCCCACGTTCAAACATATTCTGGTTCTACACGGACCCAACCTAAATCTGCTCGGCGCGCGCGAACCCGCGCACTACGGGTCCACCACGCTCGAGGCCATCAATCGACGGCTAACCGACCGCACGCAAAAGGCGGGGGTCAAGCTGATCGCTTACCAGAGTAATCTCGAGGGCGAACTGGTCGACCGGATTCAGCAAGCGCAGCGCGAGGGTGTGGATTTCATCATCATCAACCCCGCCGCGTTCACCCATACCAGCATCGCCATGCGCGATGCGCTGGCGGCGGTCGGGATCCCGTTTATCGAAGTGCATCTGTCCAACGTGTTCGCACGGGAGGAATTTCGCCACCGTTCGTATTTCACCGATCTGGCAGTCGGCATCATCAGCGGCCTGGGGGGCAAGGGTTACGAGCTTGCACTCGAGTACGCGCTGCAAGAGTCACCGGGAGGCTGAGCATGGATCTGCGAAAACTGAAAAAACTGATCGATCTCGTTGAGGGGTCCGGCATCGCCGAACTCGAAATCACCGAGGGCGAGGAAAAAGTCCGCATCAGCCGCAACAACTCCGCCAACGCGCCGGTCAGTGCGAGCATGACCCCGGTCGCCCCCGCCGCGCCGGTCGTCGCGGGGGCTGCGCCTCTGGCTGCCGAACCGGCAACGCCACAGGCAGAAGGGCATGTGCTGAAGTCGCCGATGGTCGGCACTTATTACCGCGCGCCGACGCCGGGAGCGAAGGCGTTCGTCGAAGTCGGGCAGACTGTCAACGAAGGCGACACGGTGTGCATCATCGAGGCGATGAAGCTCCTGAACGAGATCGAAGCAGACCGCTCGGGCGTGATCAAGGCAATACTGGTCGAGAACGGTCAGCCGGTCGAATATGGCCACGCGTTGATGGTGATTGGCTAGCGCTTCACCCCCCACTCCTCACCATTCGATAATGTTTGAAAAAATCCTGATCGCCAATCGCGGCGAGATTGCGCTGCGCATTCAACGCGCGTGCCGTGAACTGGGCATCAAGACGGTGGCCGTGCATTCCGAGGCGGACGCCGAAGCCAAGTACGTAAAACTCGCCGACGAATCGGTCTGCATCGGTCCGCCGCCCTCGGCGCTGAGCTACCTCAACATCCCCGCCATCATCAGCGCCGCGGAAGTCACGGACGCGCAAGCCATCCACCCCGGTTACGGCTTTCTCTCGGAAAACGCGGATTTTGCCGAACGCGTTGAAAAAAGCGGATTCGTGTTCATCGGGCCCAAAGCGGAAACCATCCGCCTGATGGGCGACAAGGTCAGCGCCAAGGTGGCGATGAGGAAAGCCGGCATACCCTGTGTGCCCGGCAGCGAGGGGGCATTGCCCGAAGCGGCGGAAGAAATCATCAAAACCGCGCGCGCGATCGGCTACCCGGTCATCATCAAGGCGTCCGGCGGCGGCGGCGGGCGCGGCATGCGCGTCGTGCACACCGAAGCGGCGCTGCTCAACGCGGTGTCGATGACGCGCGCCGAGGCGCAGGCGGCGTTCGGCAATCCGGTGGTCTACATGGAAAAGTTTCTCGAAACCCCGCGCCATATCGAAGTTCAGGTGTTGGCCGACAAATTTCGCAACGCGGTTTATCTCGGCGATCGCGACTGCTCGATGCAGCGGCGCCACCAGAAAATCATCGAGGAGGCGCCGGCGCCGCAGCTGCCGACGCGCGGGCGCATACGCGTCGGCGAGCGCTGCGCCGAAGCGTGCCGGAAAATCGGTTACGAAGGCGCCGGCACCTTCGAATTCCTGTACGAGAACGAAGAATTTTATTTCATCGAGATGAACACGCGCTTGCAGGTCGAGCACCCGGTGACCGAAATGATCACCGGTATCGATATCGTGCAGGCGCAGATCCGCATCGCGGCCGGCGAGCGTATGCCGATCAAGCAACGCGACATCGTCTTCAGGGGCCACGCCATCGAATGCCGCATCAATGCCGAGGACCCGTATAAATTCACCCCGTCGCCGGGGCGAATTACGTCGTGGCATATGCCCGGGGGGCCGGGCATCCGCGTCGATTCGCATGTCTACAACAATTACTTCGTGCCGCCCTATTACGATTCGCTGATCGGAAAATTGATCGCCTACGGCGACACGCGGGAGCAGGCGATCGCGCGCATGGGCATCGCGCTCTCCGAGGCGGTGGTCGAAGGCATACAGACCAACCTCCCGCTGCACGCCGAATTGATGCAGGACGCGGCATTCCTGCGCGGCGGGACCAGCATTCATTACCTCGAACAGAAACTCGCGAAGTCGACGAAAATCGATTGAGGCAAGAGAAGTGGCAGGCGAGAGGCAAGAGGCGACAGGCGCATGATGCGTGAACACCTTGATGGAGCGATATAGGTTTTCGCCTTACCCCTCACGCCTCACTCCTCACGCCTCTCCCAAAGAATGGCCTGGCTTTCCGTCACCCTTAATGTAGACGCCGGCAGCGTTGAAGCCTTATCGGACGCGCTGCTGGAGGCGGGGGCAATCGCGGTCGATGTCGCCGACGCGCAGGCGGGCACGCCCGCCGAACGCGCGATGTTCGGCGAGCCGGGGGAACCCGCCACGCGGGAGTGGGCGTTGTCATGCGTGAACGCATTGTTTGACGAAGGCGCGGATGTTGCCGCGGGCGTCGCCGCGGCCTTCCGGACCGCCGGCCTCGGTGCGGCGGGCGCGTACCACACCGAGCGCATTGCCGACCAGGATTGGGTGCGCGCGACGCAAAGCCAGTTTCAACCGGTGCGCGTGTCGCCGCGTTTATGGGTGGTGCCGACCTGGCATACGCCGCCGGATGACAGCGCGATCAATCTCATCATTGACCCGGGCCTCGCTTTCGGCACCGGCACGCACCCGACCACGCGGCTGTGCCTGCAATGGCTGGACGTCAATTTGCGCGGCGGCGAACGCGTGCTGGATTACGGCTGCGGTTCCGGCATTCTCGCCATCGCTGCGATGAAGCTCGGCGCCGCCAGCGCCACCGGTGTCGACATCGATCCCGCGGCGTTGCTTGCGGCACGCCACAATGCGATGCAAAATCAAGTCATGATGGAATTTGTCGCCGCCGACCACTCCGCACCGCGGGCCGCCGACGTCGTGCTGGCGAATATTCTTGCCAATCCGCTGGTGCTGCTCGCACCGCTCCTCGCGAGTGTCACGCGCGCCGGGGGACGGATCGTATTGTCGGGAGTGCTCGAGCATCAGGCCGGCGAAGTGGCGGATGCCTATCGGGCGTGGTTTGACATGCATCCCGTCGAGCATGACGACGGCTGGGTACTGTTGTCCGGCAGCAAGCTTTAGACGAGGCAAAAACGCGATCATGAGCATCATCACCCAATGTCCGGGCTGCGGCACGACGTTTCGTGTCACGCCGCCGCAGTTGCAGGCGCAACACGGCATGGTGCGTTGCGGACGCTGCGCCCAGGTGTTCGACGGTTTCAAGACGCTGGCCACGCTGTCCGAAGCGATCCCGGCCGAGGTCGCGCCAGCCGACGTGGTGGGCCGCGGCGCGCCGGCTGAGGAAGTAACGGCAGCGCCGCCGGCAGAAGTTTTTTCTGCGCCAGAACCGGCAGCGCCCACCGCACCGGAACCTGACGCGCTCACTGCGCCGTCGGTCGAAGCGATCACCCCCGTGCCGCCGCCGTTTACGCACCCCACGGTCGCCACGCCTGAGTCACTGCCGTTCACGCAGCCCGCGGTCGCCGCACCGCCGGCGCGACGCCGTAACGGCGGCTGGGTGTTCGGCGCGACGCTGCTGCTGGTTGTGCTGGCGGGGCAAGGCGCGTATTTATACCGCAGCGACATCGCCGCGAGCGTGCCGGAAGCGCGGCCGCGGCTAAGCAAAATGTGCGAGCTCCTGGGCTGCACGGTCGCGCTGCCGCAGCGACCACGCCAGATCAGCATCGAGGCCTCCGACATGCAGGCGACAGATCCGGCGAGTCCCGGCCTCATCGCACTGACCGCGACGCTGCGCAATCACGCGACGATCGAACTCGGGTATCCCGCGCTCGACGTGGTGCTGACCAACACCAAGGAGCACACGGTGGCGCGCCGCATATTTCTGCCCGCCGAATATCTTGTAGCCGGCAAAGATCCGCATGCCGGCATCGCGCCGAACGCGGAAATTACCGTCCGGCTCGATCTCGAAACCGGCGATCTCGCCGCGGCGGGTTTCCGGCTTGATCTGATCGCCGCCCCGGCGCGTTGACTTGCGCCGGCGGCGGGCGGTGCAGTATAGTGTGGTTG